>JAFACJ010000873.1 GCA_023425615.1 Actinomycetes bacterium | reverse complement strand
CCTCGGGAGCTGTGAGTCCCCCGGGGCCGGTGGGCTAGGCCAGCTTGGTGATCCAGCCGTAGGGGTCGGGCCGGTCGCCGTACTGGATGCCGACGAGTTCCTCGCGCAGCCTGAGGGTGACCGGGCCGCCCTCGGTGCCGATGGTGAACTCCCCGTCGTCGCCCTTGACCTGCCCGACCGGGGTGATCACCGCGGCGGTGCCGCAGGCGAAGACCTCGGTGAGCGCGCCGGACGCCACGTCATCGCGCCACTGCTCGACGCTGACCGGCTCCTCGGAGACCGGGATGCCGAGGTCGGGGGCCAGCTTGAGCAGGGAGTCGCGGGTGATGCCGGGAAGGATCGTGCCGGTGGTCGGCGGGGTGACCAGCCGCGCGTCGGGGCCCGAGCCGTAGACGAAGAAGAGGTTCATGCCGCCCATCTCCTCCACCCAGCGGTGTTCGGCGGCGTCCAGCCAGACGACCTGGTCGCAGCCCTTGGCGACCGCCTCCTGCTGGGCGACGAACGCCGCGGCGTAGTTGCCGCCGCACTTGGCGAACCCCGTGCCGCCGGGCGCCGCGCGGGTGTAGTCGCGCGACAGCCAGACCGACACCGGCTTGACCGCGCCGGAGAAGTAGGAGGCCGACGGCGAGGCGATCACGCAGAAGAGGTACTTGTTCGACGGGTAGTTGACGCCCATCCCCGTCTCGGTGGCGATGATGAACGGCCGCAGGTAGAGGCTGTGGCCCTCGCGGGTGGGCACCCAGTCGCGGTCGGCGTCGATCAGGAGTTCCAGCGCCTTGACGAAGGTCTCCTCGGGCAGCCGGGGCATGGCCATCCGGTCGCAGGAGGTGTTGAAGCGCGCCGCGTTGGCCTGGGGCCGGAAGCTGACGACCGAGCCGTCCGGCTGGCGGTAGGCCTTGAGCCCCTCGAACAGCTCCTGGGCGTAGTGGAAGACCTTGGTCGCGGGGTCCAGGGTCAGCGGCCCGTACGGCCGCAGTCTGGCGTCGTGCCAGCCCCCGCGGTCCTGGCTCCACTCAATGGTGATCATGTGCTCGGTGAAGTGCTGCCCGAAGCCGGGCTCGGCCAGGACGGCCTCCCGCTCCTGTGCGGACTTGCGCTGCTCGACGAGCTGGATCTCGAACTCGATCATCTCTGTACCTCTCCCGGACCACCGGCATGAACACTACCGGCTTCTTCCATTGTGTGCTCTAACTCACGTGAGGGCGACGCGGCGCACACAAAACGGGCACGCCACGTCGGTTCGCGGCGCGCCCGTAAACCACCGGGTGGGCTGCCGCCTACCCGGCTACTCGCTTGGCGATGTCGTCGCCGACCTGCTGGGTCGGACGCGGACCCGTGCGCTCGGTGAGGTCCTCACCGACCGCCTTCTCGATCTTGCGGGCCGCCTCGGGCAGGCCCAGGTGGTCCAGCAGCATGGCGACCGACAGGATGGTGGCCGTCGGGTCGGCCTTGAACTGGCCCGCGATGTCGGGGGCGCTGCCGTGGACCGGCTCGAACATCGACGGGGCGGTGCGGTCGGGGTTGACGTTCCCGGAGGCGGCGAGGCCGATGCCGCCGGCGATCGCGGCGCCGATGTCGGTGATGATGTCGCCGAAGAGGTTGTCGGTGACGATCACGTCGAAGCGCTGGGGATTGTTGACGAAGAACATCGTCGCGGCGTCGACGTGGCAGTAGTCGGTGGTGACCTGCGGGTACTCGGCGGCGACCTGCTTCAGGACCCGCTGGTAGAGCTCACCGGCGAAGGTCAGCACGTTGTCCTTGTGGACCAGGGTCAGCTTCTTGCGGGGGCGGGCCGCGGCCAGCTCGAAGGCGTAGCGGATGACGCGCTCGACGCCGAAGGCGGTGTTGACGCTCTCCTGGGTGGCGACCTCGTGCGGGGTGCCCTTGCGCAGCACGCCGCCGACACCGGTGTAGGGGCCCTCGGTGCCCTCCCGGACGACGATCATGTCGATGTCGTCGGGGGTGACGTCGGCCAGCGGGGTCCGCACGCCGGGGAACAGCTTGACCGGGCGCAGGTTGACGTAGTGGTCGAGGGCGAAGCGCAGCTTGAGCAGCAGCCCGCGCTCCAGCACCCCGGACGGGACGGTCGGGTCGCCGACCGCGCCCAGCAGGATGGCGTCCTGGCCGCGGATCTCCTCCAGCACCGCGTCGGGCAGCACCTCGCCGGTGCGGTGCCAGCGGGCGGCGCCCAGGTCGTAGGCGGTCTGCTCGATCGAGAGGTCGTACTGACCTGCGATCACGTCGAGGACCTTCAGGCCCTCGGCGACGACCTCGGGGCCGATGCCGTCACCTGCGACGACTGCGAGTCGGATGCTGCGGGATGCCATGTCCGCATCGTAGTGCATTCGTCTCACTCACCGGGCCATCCGTCTCACATTCCAGGATGGCTCATACCTCGGGCGACAGCAGCACCGCCAGCCGCTCGGGTCCGGAGACCCCGAGCTTGGCACAGATCTCGGTGAGCTGCTCGGCGACGGTGCGCGGCGGCAGCGACATCAGCTCGGAGATCTCCGGCTCCGAGCGCCCGTCGGCGACGAGGCCGGCGATCTCGTACTGGATCCGGGTGAGGTCGGGCACCGCGGCGGTGCGCAGTGCCGGGGTGCGCACCTGGTCGCAGCGCTGGACCATGACCCACGCCCTGGTCCCGGCGGCCGCCGCCTGCTGCTTGTCCCAGTGCACCTCGGCCGCCTGCGCCGCGGCCTCGGCGGCGTGCAGGGTCATGCCGAGCTCCTCGAACTCGAAGGAGACGCCGATCAGGCCCGACCAGTCGCCCACGGCCGCCGCCTCGGCGTGCCTGGCGCACAAGGCGGCCAGATCGCCCTCGGCGTCCTCGGCGAGCTGGGCCAGCCGGTCGGCGACCACCCCCGCCGCGCCCAGCCGTACCACGTCGTGCAGCGCCGCCAGGGCGTACGGG
>JAFACJ010000748.1 GCA_023425615.1 Actinomycetes bacterium | reverse complement strand
GCCGCCCCAAGGGCATCAAGCGCCCGCTCCGCGCCGCCCCCAAATCGACGGACGACGACCCCTTCACCTTCCTCGTCAGGCTGACCGGCGTGGACCAGGACTCGGTCTACCTCTGCCCCGCGCCGCTCTACCACTCCGCGCCGATCATCTGGACCATGGCGGTGCTGCGGCTCGGCGGGACCGTCGTGCTGATGACCAAGTTCGATCCCCGCGAGGCGCTGCGGCTGATCCAGGAGCACCGGGTGACGCACGGGCAGTTCGTGCCCACGATGTTCACCCGCATGCTGAAGCTCCCCGAGCCGGAACGGCTCGGCTATGACGTCTCCAGCCTGCGGGGGGTGGTGCACGCCGCCGCGCCCTGCCCGGTCGAGGTGAAACGCGCGATGATGGACTGGTGGGGGCCGATCGTCCACGAGTACTGGTCGTCCTCCGAGGGCGCCGGCTTCACCTTCATCGGCCCGGCCGAATGGCTGGAGCACCCCGGCTCGGTCGGACGGTCGCTGCTGGGGCCCCTGCACATCTGCGATGAGGAGGGCCGGGAGCTTCCCGTCGGGGAGACCGGCATGATCTGGGCGGAGAACGTCGACTTCGCCTATCTCAACGACAAGGACAAGGACGCCGAGACGACGAGCCCGCAGGGCTGGCGCAGTGTCGGCGACGTCGGGCGGCTCGATGAGGACGGCTACCTCTATCTGACCGACCGCGCGTCCTTCATGATCATCTCCGGTGGTGTGAACATCTACCCGCAGGAGTCGGAGAACGTCCTCATCGAGCACCCCGAGGTCTACGACGCCGCGGTCATCGGGCTGCCCGACGCCGACCTCGGCGAGATCGCCGTCGCGGTCGTCCAGCCCGTCGACCCGGCCGCCGCCGGTCCCGAACTCGCCGCCGCGCTGACGGACTGGTGCGCCGCCCGGCTGGCCCGCTACAAGTGCCCGCGCCGTCTGCTCTTCGCCGATGAACTACCGCGTTCGGACACCGGCAAGCTGTTCAAACGCCGACTGCGCGACCGGCTGCTGCGCGAGGCCCGGGAGGGCTGACGGCCGTGCTCGGCCGCGTTCCCCTCAGCTTCGGATCCGGGGTTGCCCCGCACGCAGGGGCAGGACCACGAACGACAGCGTGGCGACCGCGGCCAGGACGTCACGGCCCTCGTCCCGCACCTCCACCTCCACCACGATCAGCGACTTCCCACGCCGCAGCACCCTCGCCACGGCATGCGCGGGACCCACCGTGACCGCCGAAAGGAACCGGACGTTCATATCCGCGGTGGCGGCGCTGTCATCGTCCGGCAGCGCGAGAGCCGCCGCCCGTCCTGCGACGATGTCGATGAGCGTGGCTATCAGGCCGCCCTGCAACCCTCCGCGCGTGTTCGTCACCCGGGGCGTCACCGGGAGCGTCATCGCGAGGTCCGCCCCCTCCGGGGTGTCCGCATCGCGCATACCGAGCTGGAAGATCACATGCTCGCCGCGGTCGAAGGCGGCCGCCGCGTCCTCCCGCTCGCCGTCCGTCCGTCCCTTGGCCGTTGCCTCCATGAGCCCTCCCGCTCGCCGCTCCGGGGGGATCGCCTACCGGAAGCGGCCGTTCCAGATGCCGACGTCAGGACCGTATAGGGTAAGGACACTATCTCAGCCGATTCCGGATCTGTGATCCTCCACGGAGCGTGACCGCCATGGCACCGGGATTCCACCTGTATCTGCCGCAGATGCGGATGTCCGTCGACGCGATCGTCGAGCGGGCGCTGGCCGCGGAGGCCGCCGGTTTCGAGGGCATGGCCTTCATGGACCATCTCGTCCCCCCGCTGGCCGACGAGCACGACATGTGGGAGGCCATGACGATCGCCGGCTGGGTCCTGGCCCGCACGACCACCCTTGACGTGGGCCATCTGGTGCTGTGCGACGCGTTCCGCCATCCCGCCGTCCTCGCCCGTCAGGTCACCTCGCTCGACCACGCCTCCGGCGGCCGGTTCGAACTCGGGATCGGCTGGGGCTCGGCACCCGCCGAGTTCGCCGCCTTCGGTACGGGCTCGGCCTCCGCGCCGTTCCGTGTCGCCCGGCTCGCCGAGTCGCTGGAGATCATGCGGGCGCTGTGGGCGGGCGAGACCGTCGACCACCGGGGCGAGCACTTCACCCTCGTCGGCGCCCGCCAGCGTCCTCTGCCCACCCGGAGGATCCCGATCACGATCGGCGGCACCGGACGGCGCACCCTCGCGCTCGTCCGCACCCACGCCGACTGGTGGAACGTCCCCGTCCACCGCCTGGACGAACTGGACAAGCTGCGCGATGAGGCGGGCGAGGCGCGTGTCTCCGTCCAGACCATGGTCGCCCTGATCCCGCACGAGCGCGACCGCGCGGCCGTGACCGCCACCGCGGAACGCCGCTTCGGCGGCACCGTGATGGGCGAGAACCTGCTGCTCGGCACCGCCCCCGAACTCGCCGACCACTTCGCGCGCCGGCACGCCGAGGGCGTCGACCGCTTCTATGTCTGGTTCACCGACTTCGCTCCGCCCGATACCCTCCAGCGCTTCGCGGAGGTCATCGCCTCCTCGTGATCCCGTGCTCCCGGCCCGGGCGGGGAGAGGGACCACGTCCCCGCCTCGTGTCGCACGCCCGTTAAGAAGAACGAACAGCCCGGCTCAAGGTGTTCGAGCCGGGCCGTTCGAAGATCAGCGCGGGTCGCGCGGCGCCGCCGTCGAGTCGCGCTTGAGCTCCTGGCGGGCGATGGTGCGCCGGTGGACGGCGTCGGGCCCGTCGACGATGCGCAGCACGCGGGCCCAGGCGTAGAAGTAGGCGAGCGGGGTGTCGTCGCTGACCCCGGCCCCGCCGAAGACCTCGATGGCGCGGTCGATGACGGCGGTGGCGACGGCGGGCGCGGCGACCTTGATGCCGGCGATCTCCGTGCGGGCGCCCTTGGCGCCGTGCCGGTCGATGAGCCACGCCGTCTTCTCGACGTACAGCCGCACCTGGTCGATCTCGATGCGCGACCTGGCGATGAGGTCCTGGACGACGCCCTGCTCGGCGAGCGGCTTACCGAAGGCGACGCGGCCCTTGGCGCGGTCGACCATCAGCGCCAGCGCCCGCTCGGACATGCCGATGGCGCGCATGGCGTGGTGGATGCGCCCGGGGCCCAGCCGCGCCTGGGAGATGCGGAACCCGTCGCCCTCGGCGCCCAGCAGGTTGGCGACCGGGACCCGCACGTCCTCGAAGAGGAGCTCGGAGTGCCCGTGCTGGTCCTGGTAGCCGAAGATCGGCAGATGCCTGAGGATCTGCAGGCCCGGGGTGTCCCTGGGCACCAGGACCATCGACTGCTGCCGGTGCGGCTCGGCGGTCGGGTCGGTCTTGCCCATGACGATGAAGATCTGGCAGCGCTCGTCCGCGACGCCGGTGATCCACCACTTGCGCCCGTTGATGACGTACTCATCGCCGTCCCTGACGATGGAGGTCTCGATGTTCGTGGCGTCGGACGAGGCGACCTGCGGTTCGGTCATCGCGAACGCCGACCGGATGGTGCCCTCCAGCAGCGGGTCCAGCCACCGCTCGCGATGCTCGGGCGTGCCGAACAGGGCGAGGGTCTCCATGTTGCCGGTGTCGGGGGCCTGGCAGTTGATCGCCTCCGGCGCGATGACCGGCGACCAGCCCGAGATCTCGGCGACCGCCGCGTACTCGAGGTTGCTCAGCCCCCCGTACTCGGGCAGGAACAGGTTCCACAGCCCCCGCCTGCGGGCCGAGGCCTTCAGCTCCTCCATCACGGGCGGGTGGGTGTGCTCGCCGTGCCGGCGCAGCCAGTCGTCCCAGACCTTCTCGGCGGGGAAGACCTCCTCGTGCATGAAGTCCCACATCCGCCCGCAGGCGTCCTGCGCCTTGGCCGACAGCTCGAAGTCCAACGTCAGCTCCCATCCTCGAGGGCCGCGAGCCCCGCGACCGCGATCCGTTCCACTTCGGCGTCAAGGTCGCCGAAGTCCTGCCCCGCCATCTGGCCGCCCGCTACCCGCGCGGCTATCCCCTGCGCGATCGCCGCGAACTTGAAGTGGGCGAACGCCGTGTAGGCGCCGAGATCCGACAGGTCGAGACCGGAGGCCGAGGCGTACCGCTCGGCCACGTGGCCGCGCCCGGGGAATCCCGCGCTCGCCGTGAGCGAGGGCGTCAGCGCGGGTGCGGGCTCACCTGACTCGACCCAGTAGAAGAGCAGCATGCCCACGTCGGCCAGCGGGTCCCCCAGCGTCGACAGCTCCCAGTCCAGTACGGCGGCGATCCGGCCGGGGTCGTGGGCGTCCACGATGCAGTTGTCGAGGCGGAAGTCGCCGTGCACGATCGCCGGCCTCGCCGGTTCGGCCCACGGGTGCGCCTCCAGCCGGGCGGCGAGTTCCTCCATCGCCGCCACGTCGTGCGTCTTGGACGCCGCCCACTGGCGCGACCACACCCGCACCTGCCGTGCCACGAAGCCCTCGGGGCGGCCGTAGTCGCCGAGGCCGACGGCGGCGGGGTCGACCGCGTGCAGGGCGGCGAGGGTGTCGACCAGGGCGTCGGTCAGCGCCGTCTTCTCCGCCGGCTTCTCGGCGAAACCGGCGGGCAGCTCATCGCGCGGCACCAGCCCCGGCACCTTCTCCATCACATAGAACGGCACGTCGAGCAGGCCCGGTTCGGACTCCTCCAGCAGCACCCGCGGCACCGGCACGGCGGTCTCCAGCAGCGCGCGCTGCACCCGCACCTCGCGCCCCATGTCGTGCGCGCGCGGCAGCAGGCGTCCCGTCGGCGGCCGGCGCAGGATCACCGACCCCGCCGGGCCGGAGAGCTCGAACGTGAGGTTCGACTTGCCGCCCGCGATCAGGCTCGGCACGACGGCCGCCCACCGCTCGTCCCCGGTGACCGCCGCCAATGCCGGACCTATGCGTTCCGGCCTCGTCAGGTCATTGGCATCCATGCCTGGATTATAGAACGTTCGGTCGGTTCAGATGCAATGGCACCCCTGTTAGATGGAGGCCCCGCTTTGGAAGCGTTCAGATATCCTGAACAACATGACGAAGGAGAGCAGCACCGAACGCGCCGCCGCGCCGGGCCGCCGCATCCGCGAGGCGCGGATGCGGCGCGGATGGTCGACGCGTGAGCTGGCACGCCGGATGGGCGTCAGCGCGGCGACCATCAGCGCGATCGAGAACGGCCGCACCGGGGTGAGCGTCGCCCGGCTCACCGCGTTCGCCGAGGAACTGGGTGAGCCCGTCTCCGCCCTGCTCCGCACGGTGGAGGCGCCGCCCGCCCCCCCGGCTCCCCCCGGCGCCCGCTGGCGCGAGTTCGCGCCCCTCGACGTCGATCCGGTCCTGGCCGCGGCGATCTCCTCGTTCGTCGAGACCGGGTACCACGGGGCCACGATGCGCGCCATCGCGGAGAAGGCAGGCATCAGCATCCCCGGCATCTACCACCACTACTCCGGCAAGCAGGCGCTCCTCGTGCGGATCTTCGATCTGATCATGGACGAGCTCGACTGGCGTCTGGCCGCGGCGCTCCAGACCGCGCGCGAGCCGCTCGACAGGCTCGCCCGCCTGGTCGAGGCGCTGGCGCTCTTCCACACCCTGCGCGCCGACCTCGCCTTCATCGGCGCCAGCGAGATGCGCAGCATCCTCCCGCCCGAGCGCCGCCGGATCGCCGCCCGGCGCTCGGGCGTGCAGCAGCTGATCGACACCGAGATCGCCCACGCCCTGGAGTGCGGCCAGGCGTCGACGCCCATGCCGCTGGAGACCGGCCGCGCCATCGCCACCATGTGCACCTCCCTTCCCCAGTGGTTCGACGTCGACGGCCCCACCGGCCCGCAGGCCATCTCCCTCCAGTACGCCGATCTGGCGCTGCGCATGATCGGCGCGCACCGCCCCTGACCCCGCACCTTCCGGGGATCACAGATGAAATTGTGTTCTATTCCCTCCCCCTACCTCTGGTCTGGGAGCCAGCCCCCAAGCCTTGCCACAAGAGAAATCATGTTCTAATTTACCTTCGTCGGCGGTCGCCGCCGGTGGCGGCCCCGCAGAGGGCACCGCCCCGCGCGCCCTCCCGCGTACGAACGGAGCATGATCGTGAGCTACACGCTGGTCCTCGTCGACCACCCCGACCCCTACATCCGGCGGATCACCCTGAACCGCCCGGAGAAGCGCAACGCGTTGAACGCGACGCTGCGCCGCGAGATCATCGAGGCGCTGCGCGAGGGCGACCGCGACGCCGACGTCAGGGTGCAGATCGTCCGCGGCGCGGGACCGTCGTTCTCCGCCGGCTACGACCTGGCACCCGAACCCGGCGAGTACGGCGCTGAAGGGCAGGGCCAGGGCGCGTTCCAGCGCGACGTCGTGGAGCGCTGGACCGGGATCTGGGATCTGGCCAAGCCGGTGATCGCGCAGGTCCACGGCCACTGCCTGGCCGGCGGGTCGGAGCTGGCCACCGGCTGCGACCTGGTGTACGTCGCCGAGGACGCGAAGATCGGCTATCCGGCCGTCCGCTTCGGCACGCCGGACATGCAGTACCACGCCTGGCTGCTGGGGATGCGCAAGGGCATGGAGCTCATGCTCACCGGCGACTCCATGAGCGGGACCGAGGCGGTCGCCCACGGCTTCGCCAACCGCGCCTTCCCCGCCGAGGAACTGGAGGAGCGCGTCCTGGAGTGGGCGCGGCGGGTCGCGCGGATCCCCGGCGACGTCCTTCAGGTCAACAAGCGCACCGTGCACCGGGCGATGGAGCGCATGGGGATGCGCGACGCGCTGCGCTCGGGCACCGAGCTGTCGGCGGTGGCCGTGCACACCGAGGGCTTCCAGGCGTTCATGGCCTCCGCCCGGGAGAAGGGCCTGACCAAGGCGCTCAGCGAGCGAGACGGTGCCTTCGGCGACGGGCGGACCGCCGCCGGACCGTCCTGACCCCGCCGTCCCGGCCCGGCTCTCCCCATCG
>JAFACJ010000728.1 GCA_023425615.1 Actinomycetes bacterium | reverse complement strand
CACCCGCTCCGCCGTCACCCGGCCCGCCACGTCGATCTCCGCGTAGCCCTTCCGGCCGGTCATCCGTGCCGCCGTCTCCGCGGTGAAGGCGACGGCGCCGCGCCGGGAGACGTCGGGGTCCAGGCCGAGCCCGACGACGCCGACGAGCCGGAAGTCACGCGGCCTGCCCGCGGAGTCCAGGACACGGATCCGGTCGCCGGGCGCGAACCCGGTGGCGTCGGCGAGCCCCTTCTCCAGCGCCGCCTCGTCCGCGGCGGTCGGCACGCGCCCCTCCTCCACCGTGTAGCGCCGCAGCCGCCCCTCGGACGGCAGCGAGACGCCCACCGTCGTCACGTGCCCGTGGCTGCGGCCGTCCTCGTCCAGCAGCGGCGCCTCGCCTTGCACGGTGCCGTTCACGTCGGTCACCCCTGGCAGCGCCCGGATCCGCGCGAGCAGCCCGGCGGGAAGCTCCTCCCGTGAGCCGGGCAGCACCGCCACGTCCACCTTGTCGGCGGAGGAGGCGAAGTCGCGGACGATACCGGCACGCATCAGATCGCCGAGTACGAACGTCCCCGTCACGAAGCCCGTGCCGAGGACGACGGCCAGCGCGGTGAGCAGCAGCCGCGCCCGCTGCGCGCGCACCCGCGCCAGCGTGAGCCCGATCATGCGCAGGAAGGGTGGACGGGGGGAGGTGCCGGTCACGGGCGCTCCTCTCTTCGGTCGGATCAGGCATGACCGACGCTAGAGAGCAGGGCGTCTTCCGCCATCGGACCCAGGTCTTCGCCTGTGTGCCCCTTGGGGGGGATTCCGCCCGCCCTGGTACGACCTGCGGCCTACCTCCGCCGTGGGAACCGGGGTCAGGAGCGCGGGATCAGACCCGTCTCATAGGCGTGGACGACGATCTGGACGCGGTCCCGCAGATCGAGCTTGGTGAGGATGCGGCCGATGTGGGTCTTGACCGTCGTCTCCGCGACGTACAGGCGGGCGGCGATCTCGGCGTTCGACAGGCCCCTTGCCACCAGGAGCATCACCTCGCGCTCCCGCTCGGTGAGGATCTCGGCACCGGGGGCCGGCTCCGCCCCGGGGTCGGGCAGATGACCGGCGAAGCGCTCCAGCAGGCGGCGGGTGGTGCTGGGGGCGACCACCGCGTCACCGGAGTGCACGGCGTGGATCGCCTCGATGAGCTGGGTGGGGCGCGAGTCCTTGAGGAGGAAGCCCGCGGCACCCGCCTTGATCGCGGCGAAGGCGTACTCGTCCAGGTCGAAGGTGGTCAGGATGATCACCTTGACGCCGGAGGGGATGAGCCTGCGCGTCGCCTCGATCCCGTCCATGCGGGGCATCCGCACGTCCATGAGGACGACGTCGGCACGGGTGGCGCTCAGCACCTCCAGCGCCGACGCCCCGTCTCCCGCCTCGCCCACCACCTCCAGGCCGGGCTGGGCGTCGAGCACCATGCGGAATCCGGCGCGCACCAGCTCCTGGTCGTCGACGAGCACCACCCGGATCATCGTGCCGCCTCCCCGGCCGGCAGGCGCACGTCCACCTCGAAGCCGCCTCCGGAGCCCGGTTCGGCACGTACGGTGCCTCCGTACAGTGCCGCGCGTTCCCGCATCCCGGCCAAACCGTGCCCCTTCCCGTCGTCCATGGCGGCCGACGGGCCTCGTCCGTCGTCGTGCACCTGGATCTCCAGTCCGTCGTCCGTGTAGTGAAGCCGTACGCGTGCCTTCGCGCCCGGACCCGCGTGCTTCAAGGTGTTGGTGAGTGCCTCCTGGACGATCCGGAAGACCGAGAGCTGGAGTCCCTGCGACAGCTCCTTCGGCTCTCCTTCGATCGAGAAGTCCAGGGGAAGACCGGCGTCACGCACCTGCTCGACCAGCTCGCCGAGCTGCTCCACCCCGGGCTGCGGAGTGTAGGAGCCGGTGTCGTCGCCTTCCCGCAGCACCCCGAGCAGCCGCCGCATCTCCCCCAGCGCCAGGCGTCCGGTCATCGAGATCGTCTCCAGCGCGTTCCTCGCCCTGTCCACGTCGGTGCCGATCGTGTACGCGGCCCCGTCGGCCTGCACGACCATGACGCTGACGTTGTGGGCGATGACGTCGTGCAGTTCGCGCGCGATCCTGGCGCGTTCGGCGGCCATCGCCATCCGCACCTGGGAGTCGCGTTCCTGCTCGGCCTGGAGTGCGCGTTCCTCCAGGCTCTGGAGGTAGGCGCGCCGGGTGCGCAGGTAGACGCCGAGGATGACGACCGCCACGATGAACACGCCCGTCGTCGCCAGCGCGTTCCCCGCGGTCTCCCAGTCCAGCGGACGCTGGTCGAGGACCGCCAGGGACATCCCGAGCATGCAGACCGCCGCCGCGGCCACCGCCCACCACGTCGTCGAACGCGACGCGATCGTGTACGTCGCGATCAGCACCGAGACGTTCGCCACGTGCGGTTCCATCCCGGCCAGCCACTGGAAGAACGAGAGGAGCGCGAGGACCGTGAAGGTCCCGCGCGGCCACTTCCGGCGCCAGACCAGCGGGACCAGCAGCCCCAGGAGCATCACCGGGTAGAACGGGCCCAGCGGGCTGGACTCGCCCCCCATCGGTGCCGGTATGAAGACCAGCGCGTACGCCAGCAGCGGGAGCGTCCACAGGAGGTCCACGACCTGTGGATGGCGCCGCAGCCTCTCCACCGCCGTCTTCACATCCACGACCGCAGCGTATGCAACCTCCGTACCTCCCCGGATCGCCCCGCAGACGGACCCGCGTACGACCTGAGGTGGACGTGATGCCACAGGCAAGCGAGTAGACGTCGAAGGCGGACCCACGGTGTTGGCGAGGTCTGCCCGGGAGACACAATTCCGCAATCAGCCGACCACCGACGGTCACACCGGAGTGATGTTGCTGTGGCCTGCGGGCCTGCGAGGAGGCGTTGCTAACGTGACCATCATGGCGAGTCGAGACCTGCCCGATGTTCAGCAGGCGTTCCGGGATCTCATCGTTCCCGAGGGCTTCAGAGCCGAACTGGTCGATGGAGAGATCGTCTTGTCGCCTTCAGGCCGCCGACTGCACTGGCGTCTCATCAGTCGGATCATGGCGCAGGTCACCCCGCTCCAGGGCTGGGAATGCATCACCGAGCAGACGATTCAGCACCCGGGATACACCGATCTGCCCGAGCCTGACCTGGCCGTGCTGCCGTACTCGGACGAGCCGGCCGACGACGACGCCTATCACCCGGCCGACGAGGTCGTCGCAGCCGTCTCCCCGAGGCCCCGCGACAGAACCCGGTCGCCACATGGTCGCCGAGGGTCACTCATCCCTGGCGGGTGGGAACCGGCTGGCGGGAACGCCCCAAGGGCACCCCTGCGTGGTGGTCCACGGTCAGGCCAGGAGGCTGGCGGCGAGCCAGGGCGATGAGGGGAACACGCCTCTCACCGCCTCGCTGAGGGTGCCGTGTGCGGTCTTCCACTCGCCTTGGTCGTGGAGCGCGACGCCCACGTTGCCGAGGAGTTTCGCGTATGCGAAGGGGGCAGGTCCGCTCCGATCTCCCGTGCCTTGTCCAGGTGTGTGGCGGAATTCCTCTTCTCGGTGAGGAGGCCGAGGGCCCTGCCGAGGCAGAGGTGCGCTGTCGCTTCCTGCTCCAGGGAGACGTCCGGGATGGTCAGAGCACGCCGCGCATACCGCTGAGCGCGCTGCCCATCGCCCTGGTAGCAGTAGAACATCGCGATCTCGTTGAGCGCGCCGATCCGTCCTTCGCGGTCTTCGGCCGCCTGGGCGAAGACCACCGCTGCTTTTCCCGCCTCCTGGGCCTGAGGGAGCTCCAAGGCGTCGTACTGGACGACCGAGACCTTCCGGGCCGATTGTGACGCCGCACCGAGAATCCGCTTGTCTTTGCTGCCCATGACGGCGCTTTGGACACGGCGAGGGTTCGCGCTTCCATGCGCAGAGGCTATTGCGCGGAGGACGGAAATCGCCGATGCCCGTTCCCTCAGAGGGATCACACCATTGCGTGCCACGACATCGGCCATCAGAATCACCCCGACAGCCGCATATCCAACAAAAGGAACATCAACCAATAAGACCCAGGAAACCGACCCGCGATCGGCTCAGTCCAAAGCCGCGGAGGAGACCGCCTCCTCAGCGCTGAACATCCCGGACAGGTGCAGGGTGCCGCCGCCGACGACGCGGAAGCCGTAGGGGCCGCTCGGGCGCCACAGTTCGGTGACCGAGCAGTTGGGGATGTCGCAGGCGCCGTTGAACTGGCGGAAGCCGCGCATCGCCTCCTCGTCGGGGTCGGTGACGCCGGTGAACAGGGACCAGATCACGGCCTTCATGAAGATGCCGTGGGTGAACACCGCGATCAGGCCGTTCTCGGGGCGGTCGGCCAACCGGTCCAGGAAGGCGCGGGCGCGGGTGATGAGCGCCTTGAAGGACTCGCCGTCGCCGCCGTGGACATGGGACGGGTCGGCCATGCCCCAGTACTTCTCCGCGTGGGGGCGCCGCTGCGCTCCCGTGGTGTTCGGGCCGTGCAGCCTGCCCAGGAAGGTGAACTCCTGGACCTGCCATTCCTCCCGCGGCACCTCGGGGAAGCGTGCGGCGGTCGCCTCCGCGGTCTGCCGCGCCCGCAGGAACGGGGAGCTGACGATGAGTTCGGGGGGCTCCGCGAAGGCCAGGGCCGTCCTGGCCGCCTGCTCCTGTCCGAGTTCCGTGAGCGGCGCCGCGCCGGGGCCTCCCGTCGGCAGTCCCGCGTTCGACTCGCTCTGCCCGTGCCGTACCAACCACACCCGCCGCACCTCGATCATGCCGTCAGGCTGACACGCGGCACCGGCCTTCGGGAAGGCTTCGCGTCCGGCGAGAACGTGACCGCCTCGGCGACCGGCGGGATCAGGGCTCGACGAGGCCGGTGCGGATGGCGTAGCGGGTGAGGTCGAGCCTGTCGCGCATGCCGAGTTTGGCGAGGATGTTGGCGCGGTGGCGTTCGACGGTCTTGACGCTGATCACCAGGGTCTCGGCGATCTCCTTGGAGGAGTGGCCCTCGGCGACGAGCTTGATGATCTCCTCCTCGCGCGGGGTGAGCAGGGACTCGGGCGCCTCCTCGCGGCCGAGGTACTCGCGGATCAGGGCGGTCACCGCGGCGGGGTAGAGGTAGGGCTCGCCGCGCATGGCGGCGCGGCACGCCTCGATGAGGTCGCGGTCGGCCACCGACTTCAGGACGTAGCCGCTGGCGCCGGCCTTGAGCGCGGCGAAGAAGTACTGCTCGTTGTCGTACATCGACAGGAACAGGATCCGCACGTCCGGTGCCCGCCGGGAGATCTCGCGGGCCGCCTGGAGGCCGGTCATCCGCGGCATCGCGATGTCCAGGATCGCCAGGTCGACCCGCCGCGGATCGCACTTCTGCACCGCCTCGGCCCCGTCGGACGCCTCGGCCACCACCTCCAGGTCGGGCTCCGCGTCGATGATCAGCCGGAGTCCCTGTCTGACCAGGGCGTGGTCGTCGGCCAGCAGGATCCGGGTCGGTGCGTCCACCGTTCGCCCTCCCTCGCGCTCATGTCCCTGTCTACAGGTTCTCACCGGTCCGAAATGGGGGTCAGCACGGATAGTCACCAAAAGCCCGACTTTTCACACTTGAGGTGACGCTACGTCAACGACAAGGACTGAAACGGAGGGTACGCGACACATGCAAGCGCGTGACATGGCGGTCCAGGTCCCGACCGTGGAACTCGGCGACACCGTCGCCGCCGCGGTACGGGTGATGGCGCTGGGCAGACTCCCCGGGCTGATCGTGGTCGACGACCTGCGGAGGCCACGGCTCGTCCTGCCCGGCACCCAGGTGCTGAGGCTGGCCGTGCCGCGTGCCTACCAGGACGATCCGGCACTGGCGCGGATCGTCGATGAGGAGCACGCCGACCTGTTCTGGCAGGAGCTGAACGGACTGACGGTCGGCGACTGCGTGGCGCGCGGCGCCGGGCGGCTGGCCTCGGTGCGCCCCGACACCACGCTGCTGGAGGTCGCCGCCCTCATGGCGCGGCTGCGCAGCCC
>JAFACJ010000681.1 GCA_023425615.1 Actinomycetes bacterium | reverse complement strand
GATCTCCGCTCCCAGGACCACCAGCAGGGCCGTCAGGTATCCGACCGGTTTGTCGTTCGCCAGGCCCGCCACGATCCTGACCGCTCCCACGGCCAGCAGGAGCACCAGGAGCCACAGCATCCGCAGCGCTCGCGTCAGCCGGGCGAGGCGGCCCCTCCGCGCCGCTTCCTCCAGCTCGGAGTACGTCTTCTTCAGTCCCTTCATCGGGGCGAGCGCGGCTCGGACGGAGGGGTGCTCTCGCACGTCCTCGGGCAGTGCGCCTTCGCCGACCGCCTGGAGGACCGCCTCTCCCAGCGGGTCGGACGCCGGGCCGCCGCGGCCGGTCCCGCGCAGTGCGCCGTCCCGTCCCTTCTCGATCAGGCCGTCCGTCCACAGGGACACCAGGGCCGTGTCGACCGCCTTGCGGGACCCGCCGTTCAGGTGGGCCAGCTCAGGGGGCAGCGGTTCCCGGGAGGGCGCGGGGCGCTTCCCGCTCCGGTACCGGACGAACAGGATCAGGCAGGTCAGCAGGAGCGTCGCCGCGATGAACCCCTTGAGGAAGTCGGGGCCTTCGATGCCCCAGGTAGGCGGTGAATCCACGGATCGTTTCCCCTCTGGTTCCCCGAGCGCATCAGGAGTCGCTTCTCTGATCGGAGGGAACGGCACCCGGGTTCCCGGAAAGTACGCATTGTTGATTTTCGTCGGGTGATGGGCCGTGCCGATGGCGCGGCGTGGCGGCGGGTCTCGTCACCCGCCGCAGCCGCCGCCCCCGCCGCCCCCGCCGTCTCCTCCGCCTCCGCAGCCGCCTCCGCAACCTCCTCCGCCGCCTCCGGAGCCGCTGCTGTCGCCGCCGCCGTAGGCACCTCCGAAGGAGGAGCCTCGGGTGAAGTAACCCCTGGAGGGGGGTTTGGGCTTTGCGGCTTGGGCTTGCCAGTGCTCGGCCTCCTTTTGCCGGCGGGCGGTGATGACGCGCTGCCGTTCGGCCTCGAGGATTTTGTCCAGCCCTAGGGCGAGGCGGCGCAGGTGGCGGGGATCGGGGCCGAAGACGGCCGCGCTCAGTTCGGCGTCCGCTCCGCGGCCCTGCCAGGTCGTGTTGGGGGACGGCTTCAGTTTTCGGTAGCGGCGTTTGGCGTCGGCGCTGGTCTCCCTCAAGGCGCTTTCCGTGTGGTGGATCTGCCGCGCCATGGCCCACCGGGTCCACCACAGTCTCAGGAACAGGATCTCCGCTCCCAGGACCACCAGCAGGACCGTCAGGTATCCGACCGGTTTGCCGTTCGCCAGGCCCGCCACGATCCTGACCACCCCCACGGCCAGCAGGAGCAGCAGGAGCCACAGCATCCGCAGGGATCGCACCAGCCGGCGGCCGTGGCGCTGCTGGGCGTCCTTTCTTCGCTCCCAGTCCGCCTTCCCCAAAGGGGCGAGCAGGGAGCAGACGGAGGGGTGCTCTCGCACGTCCTCGGGCAGCGCCCCTTCGCCGATCGCGGTGAGGACAGCCTCGGCCAGGGGAGAGGACGCCGAGCCGTCGCGGCCGGTCTTGCGTAGTTCGCCGTTCTCGCCCTTCTGGATGAGGCCGTCCGCCCACAGGGACACCAGTGCCGCGTTGACCGCCCGGTGGGATCCGTCGTCGAGTCCGGTGTCGATCGGGCTGTAGCGCCCTTGATAGGGCTCCACGTAGGGCTCGCCGTCCAGGTAGGCCAGTTCGCTGACGTTCAGACCACGGGAGGACGGGGAGTTCTTTCCGCCCCACCGCCTTACGGCCAGGGCGAAGAAGGTCAGCAGAAATGCCGTCGCGATGAAGCCTTTGAGGAAGTCGGGGCCTTCGATGCCCCAGGTGGGTGATGAGTCCACAGGTCATCTCTCCTCAGGTTCCCAGATAGCACCATGAGTCGGTCTTTATGACCGAGAAGGCAGGGCTCGGGTTCCTGAAGAGGTGAGCGAAAGGCGCAAAAGTACGCGGCGAGCGTTTCTCCGAGGGGTACAGGGAGCCTGGGCCGTGGGTCCACGGCCCATGCTCAGTACGCCGTCAGCGCTGATGGACGCTGTGGATCGCGGTGCGCACCGCGGCTCGGCTTACCCCGTGGGCACGGGCGAGGGTCACGAAGAAGCGGCCCCGGGTCATACGGAGCCGCTGGGATCGGATTCGGGAGATCGGAACGGATGCCTCCGGGGAACGCGCCTCACGAGATCCGCAACTCTCGACAATTGATCATGGACGTTTCTTCAACCGCTTGGCCTCGGGTCAGTACTCCGCGCCTGCGCTGGCTTTGGCCTCCTGGACGAGCCGCTTCAGCTTGGCCGGGTCGGCTCCGAGTAGTTCTCCTTTCTTTTCTCCCCTGAGGTAGGACTGGAAGGTCGGCATGGCCCGAATGCCTGCTTTTTCCGCGACGTCCGGGACCTCGTCGACGTCCATCTTGCAGAAAACGATCTCGGAGTTCTCTTCCTTGTTTGACATGTTCTCGAATGTCGGATTGATGAGCTTGCATGGCCCGCACCACACTGCCCAGAAGCCGACAACGACGAGATCGGAGTCGGTGAGGATCTCATTGAACTGGGTGGAGTTCGTGATGTAAGTGATCGGCATGCTGAGACACCCCATTAGGTAACTAATAGTATTACTCTCATTACAATGAGTAATACTAACATGTCGGGCCGGCGGGGGTGCGCCGGGCGCCGCGATCAACTATCTGGCGGCTGGGGGCACGTTCGGGGGCGGAGGGCCATGGCCGCGAGCATCGTCCTCGTCGGCGGCGCTCAGGGTTCTTGGCCCTGTCGGCCCAGGTCGTGGAAGGGCCGCAGCCCCGCCGCATCGGCACGGGAAGGCGATGCGCGGGGAGAACCGGTAGCCGCAGATCGCGAACATGCCGAACACGATGTCGGAGTAGGAGGCGGTGCCGGTGGCGACCGTCTCGGGGCGGGGGCCGCCATCAAGGGGGTGGATGGCGGCCAGGATGGACATCGAGGCCCGCAAGACAGGCACGGGGGCCACGCCGGGGATCATCGAAGTGGCCGGAATCAGCGGGGTGCGTTCGTTGTGGG
>JAFACJ010000667.1 GCA_023425615.1 Actinomycetes bacterium | reverse complement strand
GCCGTACGGCGAGTTCGGCGAGATAGGCGGTCTGGGGTGCGGGCTTGACGATCGTCGGCAGTCCGGCGAGGAGCGCGGGCGCCAGCTTCTCCAGCATGCCCCAGACCGGGAAGTTGAAGGCGTTGATCTGGACCGTGACGCCCGGCCGTGAGGTGTAGAGGTGCTGGCCGAGGAACGTGCCGCCCTTGCTCAGGCGCTCGAGGCCGCCGTCGAGGAGGACCGTGTCGTTGGGGAGTTCCCGCACGCCCTTGCTCGCGTAGCCGAACAGCGTGCCGATGCCGCCGTCGACGTCGACCATCGTGTCCCGCGAGGTGGCGCCGGTCCGCACCGACAGGGCGTAGAGCTCCTCCTTGCGCGCGGACAGGTACTTCGCCAGTTCCTTGAGCAGGGCCGCCCGCTGGTGGAAGGTCAGCGGGCGCAGCGCGGGGCCGCCGGCCTCCCGGGCGTGGCGGACCATCTCCGCGGCGTCCGGGCCGCGGCTGGAGAAGCGCGCGACCTCCTCCCCCGTCGCGGCGTCGAGCAGGGGCTCGCCGTCGTCGGCCGCGCGGAACCACCGTCCGGCGGCGTAGCTCTCCACTGGTGGGCTCACGCTGTCTCCTCTCTGAGGGGCTGGGCGGATCTCCCCGGGGACGAGGGCCCCTCGGGACATCTCCTCGCGGACACCTGTTGCGCGGTGCCGCTGACCCGTGCGACCTTATTACCGATCGAACGGTAAGTAAATGATCGAACGGTAAGTAAATCGGACCCGCGACCCGGAGTGACCATGACGACGACCCAGGTGCGGCACGAGCAGGAGGCACTGCTCCAAGCCGCATTCGACGCGACGATCAAGCGGCGTGACCGCATCGAGCCCCGGGACTGGATGCCGGAGGCCTACCGCAGGACGCTCGTCCGCCAGATCGCCCAGCACGCGCACTCGGAGATCATCGGCATGCAGCCCGAGGGCAACTGGATCAGCCGCGCCCCGTCCCTGCGCCGCAAGGCGATCCTCCTGGCCAAGGTGCAGGACGAGGCGGGGCACGGGCTCTACCTGTACTCGGCGTGCGAGACCCTCGGCGTCTCCCGCGCCGAACTGACCGGCCTGCTGCTCACCGGCGGGCAGAAGTACTCCTCGATCTTCAACTACCCGACGCTGTCCTACGCCGACGTCGGCACGATCGGCTGGCTCGTCGACGGGGCGGCGATCTGCAACCAGGTGCCGCTGTGCCGCACCTCCTACGGGCCCTACGGCCGCGCCATGATCCGGATCTGCAAGGAGGAGTCGTTCCACCAGCGGCAGGGCTATGAGCTGCTCATGACGATGATGCGCGGCACCGACGCCCAGCGCGCCATGGTCCAGGAGTCCGTCGACCGGTTCTGGTGGCCGGCCCTCATGATGTTCGGGCCGCCCGACTCCGACTCCCCGAACAGCGCGCGGTCCATGGCCTGGGGCGTCAAACGCCACTCCAACGACGAACTGCGCCAGAGGTTCGTCGACATGACCGTCCCGCAGGCCGAGGCGCTCGGGGTGCGCCTGCCCGACCCCGATCTGCGCTGGAACGAGGAGCGCGGCCACCACGACTTCGGCCGGCCCGACTGGGCGGAGTTCGCCGAGGTCATCGGCGGGAACGGGCCGTGCAACGCCCAGCGGCTGGCGCACCGGAGGGCGGCGCACGAGGACGGCGCCTGGGTGCGCGAGGCGGCTTCGGCGTTCGCGAACCGTCCGGCCGACGCGGCCGACGCCGCCGACGCCGCCGAGGAGGTCGCCCGATGAGCGGCGCCCGGCGGGAATGGCCCCTCTACGAGGTCTTCGTCCGCGGCAAGCGCGGACTCAACCACGTCCACGTCGGGTCGCTGCACGCTCCTGACGACGTGATGGCGCTCAGGCACGCGCGTGACGTCTACACGCGCCGCAACGAGGGCGTGAGCATCTGGGTCGTGCGCGCCGACGCCATCACGGCGTCCAGCCCCGATGAGAAGGACCCCCTGTTCGGGCCCAACGGCGACAAGATCTACCGGCATCCGACGTTCTACGAGATACCCGAGAACGTGCCGCACATGTGATCCGCGCCCCGACCCCCACCCCCATCCCACCGACACGAGCGGGAGTGAACGAATGAGCGACGACCACGACGGCATCTTCGCGGACCTGATCGGCGGTGACCCCTCGCAGTGGGCGTTCGGCGGCGGATTCGAGGATCCGCTGGCCGGCGTCGACACGGCGGTGCCCGACGGCGTCGACGGCGCCGAACTCGCCGGGTACTGCCTCATGCTCGCCGACGACGCCCTGATCATGTCCCAGCGCCTGGCGGAATGGTGCAGCCGCGCGCCGGACCTCGAAGAGGACATCGCGCTCGCGAACATGGCGCTCGACCTCCTCGGGCAGGCGCGCCTGCTCCTCGCCCGCGCGGGCGCCGCGGACCCGGGCGTCGTCCCCGCGCTGCCCGAGGGCTCACCGGTGCCGGCGGAGGACGCGCTCGCCTACTTCCGCGACGCCGGGCAGTTCCGCAACGTGCGCCTCGTGGAGGTGCCCAACGGCGACTTCGCGCATCTCGTCGTCCGCCTGCTGCTGTTCTCGACGGCACGGCTGGCGCTGCTGGAACGGCTCCGCGCGAGCACCGACCAGGTGCTGGCCGCGGTGTCGGCCAAGGGCGTCAAGGAGATCGCCTACCACCGGGACTGGGCGGCACGCTGGTTCCTCACCCTGGCGCGGGGCACCGAGGAGTCGCGCCGCAGGATCCTGGCGGCCCTCGACTCCCTGTGGCCGCTCCAGCCCGAGCTCCTCTCCGCGCACCCCGTCGCGTCCTCCCTGGCCAGGGCCGGAGCCGGCGTCGACCCCGCCTCCACCCGCGCCGAGGTGGACGCCGTCCTCGACCAGGTGCTCGCCGTGAGCGGCGTGGACCGTCCGGACCGCAGGCCACCGGCCCACGTCAACGGGCGGACGGGCCGCGACGGCATGCACACCGAGGCGCTGAGCCTGCTGCTCGCGGAGATGCAGGTGGTCGCACGCGCGCATCCGAGCGGGCGCTGGTGAGCGCACGCGAGCGCGCCGCCGAGGTGGCCGGGCGGGTCCGCGACCCCGAGATGCCGATGCTCACCCTCGCCGACCTCGGCGTGCTGCGCGGTGTCGAGATGGCGAGGGACGCGGACGGCGCGGAGACCGTCGTCGTCTCGATCACGCCGACCTACACCGGCTGCCCGGCCATGGCCGCCATGGGCGGCGACCTCGTCCGCCGGCTGAACGACGCGGGCTTCCCCCGCGTCGAGGTGCGCGTCGTGCTCGCACCGGCCTGGTCGAGCGACTGGATCTCCGAGCGGGGCAGGGC
>JAFACJ010000651.1 GCA_023425615.1 Actinomycetes bacterium | reverse complement strand
CCCACCCGGAACAGGTCGGTCGCCGCCTTCAGGGTCTGCGTGATGACCACGAGTTGCGCCTGGTAGACGGCGCTGTCGGCGTCCCAGTGGTCCTCGGGCGCCGCCTCCTCCAGGTCCTGGACCCGCTGGACGGCCTGGGCGGCCTGGCGGGCCGCGGCGGGGGCGCCGAAGGCCAGGGCGGCGACCTCCCCGACGACCTGCTGGACCTGGGGGTCCTCGCGCGGCAGCGCCACGCGGGCGCCGAAGCCGGCGCGGGTGCGGGCGCGCACGAAGGCGACCGCGTCGTCGCGCGCGGCCTGGGCGATGCCGGCGAGGGTGGCCAGGTGGACCAGTTGCAGGACGGCGAGCTGGGTGTTGACCGGCAGGACGTTGCCGGCGTGCACGGTGACGTGCTCGGCGGCGACCGGCACCTCGGTGAAGACGGTGGTGCCGCTGCCGGTGAGGCGCTGCCCGAAGCCGTCCCAGTCGTCAAGGCGTGTCACGCCCGGGTCGGCGGTGGGGACCAGGGCGGTGGTGTACTCCTCGCCCGACATTCCGCTGGCGTAGATCCAGTCGGCGAAGATGCTGCCGGTGCTGTAGTACTTGCGGCCGTCGATGGACCAGGCGCCGTCCTTCTCGGTGATGCGGGTCTCCTGCGCGGTGAGCGGCGCGCCGCCGCGTTCGCTCTGCGCGTTGCCGACGAGGGCTCCGGAGGCGAACTGGCCGAGCCAGAAGTCGCGCACCGGCCCCGGTTCGGCGGCGAGGACGAGTTCGACGAACGCGATGTGCCCGCGCAGGAGCTGCGGCAGGTTGGAGTCCGCGCGGCCGAGTTCGATGAGCAGGTCGAAGAACTCGGTGAGCGTGAGCCCCGCCCCTCCGTGCTCGACGGGTACGCGCAGGCTCCCGAAGCCCGCCTCCCGTAGCCTCTCGACGGGTTCGTAGGGCAGTTCCCCGGCTCGTTCCCGTGCGACGGCGCCGGCCGCGATGTCGGCGAAGAGCGCGGCGAACCTCTCCCGGACGTCCGTTGCGGTGGCGGTCATCGCGTGCTCCCGGTGAAGGCGCCGCGGTAGCCGGCGGCGCGGTGGCGGTCGTTGACACGGTCGGTGCCGAAGATCTTGCGGCGCAGTGTTCCCTCGGTGTACTCGTGCTTCTGGAGGCCGCGCTCACGCAGCACGGGGCTGAGGTGCTCGGTGAACTCCGCGTAGGAGCCCGGAAGAGTCGTGTTCATGACGTTGACGCCGTCGATCCCGGCGTCGCGCCATTCCTCCAGGCTGTCGGCGATCTGCTCGGGCGTGCCGACGACCATGTTGAGCCCGGCCTGGTAGCGGGCCAGGTCGCGGACGAGGGGCTCGCGGTCGGGGTAGGCGAGCCGGACGGCGTCGATGAGGCTCTGGATCGTCTCCAGCTTGATCTCGCCGACGGGGGCGTCGAGGTCGTGGTGGCCGAGGTCGATGCCCAGGGCTCCGGACATGTGGGAGAGCTGGCCGTCCCAGTCGATCCACTCCTCCAGTTCCTCGCGCTTGCGCCGCGCCTCCTCCTCGGTGCTCCCGATGACGAAGGACAGGCCGGGGAAGAACTTGATGTCCTCGGGCCGCCGCCCGTAGGAGACGGCGCGCTTGCGGGTGTCGGAGATCAGGTGGCGGGCGACGTCGGGGGTAGGCGCGATGATGAAGACGCCCTCGGCGTTGCGTGCCGCGAAGTCACGGCCCGCCGGGGAGGAGCCCGCCTGGAAGAGCAGCGGGGTGCGCTGCGGCGAGGGCGCCACCAGGTGCGGGCCTTCGACGCGGTACCGCTCCCCCTCGTGGAAGATCTTGTGGATCCTGTCGAAGTCCGCGTGGACGCCGCGCTCGCGGTCCTGGAGCAGCGCGCCCTCGTCCCAGGACCCCTCCCACAGCTTGTAGGCGACGTCGAGGTACTCCTCGGCCCACTCGTAGCGCTCGTCGTGCGGGACGAGGTCGTCGAACCCGAAGTTGCGGAAGGAGTTCAGCAGGTGGCTGGTCACGATGTTCCAGCCCACGCGCCCGTTCGTGAGGTGGTCCAGGGTCGACAGACGGCGTGCGAAGTCGAACGGGTGGTCCTGGAGGATGGACGAGGTGAGGGCCAGTCCCAGGTGCTCGGTGTTGTAGGCCAGCGCCGAGAGCAGGACAGACGGGTCGTTGCTGGGGATCTGCAACCCGGCTTCGACGTACTTGCGGTAGTCGCCCCGGTAGTCGCCGTAGAGCCCGATGACGTCGGCGAAGAAGACGAGGTCGAATCCGCCGCGTTCGAGGAGCCTGGCCAGGTCCACCCAGTGCTCCAGGGAGTTGAACCCGGTCTGTCCGGCGTCCGGATGGCGCCAGGTGCCCTGGAAGATGTGCGAGGTGGTGTTCATGACGAACGCCGAGAGGACGAGAGGCGCCTTGTCCTGGGTGGTCATGCTGTCTCCAATCGGGGAAGCGCGTTCAGCAGCTGGCGGGTGTAGGGCGCCTGCGGCGCGTGGAAGATGTCGTCGGCGTTCCCCTGCTCGACCACGCGCCCGTCCTTCATGACCAGCACGCGGTCGCTCATGTGGTGGATGACGCCGAGGTCGTGGGAGATGAACAGGTAGGCGACGCCGAGTTCGTCCTGGAGATCGGTGAACAGGTCGAGGACCTGCGCCTGCACCGACACGTCGAGCGCCGACACCGGCTCGTCGCAGACGATGACGTCGGGGCGCGGCGCCAGGGCGCGGGCGATCGCGACCCGCTGGCGCTGCCCTCCGGACAGGCGCAGCGGCTGCTCGTCGAGGTGCCGCTCGCTCAGGCCGACCTGCTCCAGCAGCTCCAGCACGCGCCCGCGGACGTCCTCGCGCCCGCGGCGCCCGCCGTCCGGGCCGGTCGCCAGGGCGTCGGCCAGGATCCGGCCCACGTTCCAGCGCGGGTCGAAGGAGCTGAGCGGGTCCTGGTAGACGACACCGACCCGGTGCCGCAGCGCGCGGCGCTCCTTGCGGCCGAGCTCCGTCCAGGGC
>JAFACJ010000614.1 GCA_023425615.1 Actinomycetes bacterium | reverse complement strand
CATCTCCGGCGGCCACATGGCCGCCGCCGGGACCCGGCGGCAGGCCGAGCGCGGGATCACCGACTCACCCGAGGCCCACCTCGCCGACATCCGCCGCATCAGCGAAGGCACCGCCCGCGAGGACCTGATCACCACCCTCGCCGAGAACGCCGCCGAGACCATCGACTGGCTGGACGACCGCGGCTTCAAGTTCGCGGCCGAGACCCCGCGCATCATCTACGGGCACGAGCCGTACGGGACGCCGCGCACCTACTACGGGGTCGATGAGGCGGCGTCGATCCTGGAGGTGTTCGAGGGCCTGCTGGAGGAGGCGGTCGCCACCGGCAGGCTGGAGGTGTGGAAGAACGCCCCCGTCATCGGCCTGTCCACCGACGACGGGGGCGCGGTCACCGGGGTGACCGTCCTGCGCCGCGGCCAGGACGTGGAGGTGCGCGCCCGCGACGTGGTGCTGGCCACGGGCGGCTTCGCGGCCGAACCCGAGCTGTTCCTCGAACTGGAGGGCGCCCCCCTCGTCTCGGCCGCCCACCCGACCTCGACCGGCGACGGCATCCTGCTGGCCAGGGAGCTGGACGCCGCCGTGGTCGGCACCGGCTCCTACCTGCCCACCTTCGGCGGCCTGCCCGACCCGGTCTCCCCCGGCAAGGCCAGCTGGGCGGACCGGCAGCTCCTCATCGCCGCCGAACGCCCCCCGGTGGAGATCTACGTCGACGGGTCGGGGCGGCGCTGGGTCGCCGAGGACGAGCTCTCGATCGACGTCAAGGAGCGGGAGCTCACCCGCATCCCGGACATGACCTTCTGGACCGTGTTCGACGACGTGATGCTGGAGTCCACCCGGGACGGCCGCCCGATCGTCGTCGGCTGGACCCCCGATGACCTGCGCGCCCGGGCCGGGGAGCGGACCGGCGTCCACTCCGCCGGGACACTGGAGGAGCTGGCCGAGGCCGCGGGCATCGACCCCGCCGGGCTGGTCGCGACGGTCGAACGCTACAACGAGGCGGTCGCCGCCGGGTCCGACCCGGACTTCGGCCGCACCCACCTGCCGCTGCCGCTGGAGCGGGCGCCGTTCTACGCGGTGCGCAGCCACGGCATCTCCCTGGTGTCGTTCGCCGGCCTCGACATCGACTCCGGCTTCCGGGTGCGCCGCACCGACGGCACCTCGGTACCCCACCTGTACGCGATCGGCGAGGTGATCGGCGCGGCCGCCACCTGCGGCCAGAGCTTCTGCTCGGGCATGCTGGTCACCCCCGCGATCACTTTCGGGCGGCTGCTCGGCCGCTCCCTGGCCGCGACGGGCGGACAGGCCGCGTAGCCGGAGCCCGTCACGGAAGAGCCCCCGGTCGGCGCAGGACCGGGGGCTTTTCGTGTGCTCCGCTCGCACGCCGCCGACCGGGAGGAGCCACGGAACGCGAAAGGGCCCGCCGACCGGCGGGCCCTTTCCCTCCTGACGGAAGCGTCAGGCCAGGAGGCGGCGAGCGGAGCGGACCACCGCCTCGTCTATGAGCCGCCCCCCGGCGTCGAGGCAGACGCCGGAGCCGGCGGCCAGCGCCTCGTCGTAGCGGACGAGGACGTCCTTCGCCTTGGCGATCTCCTCCTCGGTGGGGGCGAAGACCTCGTGGACGATCGGGATCTGGGCGGGGTGGATGCAGGCGCGGCCCCAGAAACCGAGGCGGCGCAGCGCCCGCGTGGACTCCCGCAGCGCCTCCAGGTCACGGAAGTCGGTGCTCACCGGGGCGATGGGCGGGTCGATCTTGGCGGCGGCGCTGGCGGCGACGGCCTGCGAGCGCGCCCACAGCAGTTCGCGGCCGTCCGGGGAAGGCGTGACGCCCAGGTCGGCGGCCAGGTCGGCCTCCCCGAGTTGGAGCCGGGTGACGCGGGGGGCGCGGGCCAGTTCGCGGGCGCGGAAGAGCGCCTCGCCGGACTCCAGCAGGGGGATGAGCCGCAGCGGCTCGGCGATGCCGCGTTCGGCCTCCAGCCGGGTCAGCAGGGCGTCCAGCTCCACCAGGTCGGCGGGGTCCTCGGCCTTGGCGACGCAGACGCCGGCCAGGCCAGGGGCGACCACCGCGAGCAGGTCCTCGTGGCCCTGCTCGCCGGGATTGATCCGCACCCACAGGCGGGGCCCTTCGGGCGGAAGGCCACCGAGCCAGGAGGCGACCGTGGCGCGGGCCGCCTCCTTGCCCGCCTGGGGCACGGCGTCCTCCAGGTCGATGATCAGCTCGTCGGCGCCCTTGGCAAGGGCCTTGGCGAGCTTGTCCGCCGCATCTCCAGGGACGTACAGGGCGGAGCGGGCGGTCATCCGATGGTGCCCTTGCCGCTGGTGAGTGCTTTGGCGATGACGGTGCGCATGATGTCGTTGGTGCCCTCGCCGATGCTCATCAACGGCGCATCCCGGAAGAGGCGCTCGACGGCGAATTCCTTGGAGTAGCCGTAGCCTCCGTGGACTTGCATGGAGGTCAGGGCGCATTCCATGGCGGCTTCGGAGGCGAAGGTCTTGGCCATGCCCGCTTCCATGTCGATGCGGTGTCCGGCGTCGGCCTGGGAGGCGGCCCAATAGACCAGCAGGCGAGAAGCCTGAACCTTGATGGCCATCTCGGCGAGCTTGAGCTGGATCGCCTGGAAATCATGGATCGGCTTGCCGAACGCCTCACGCTGAGCGGCATATCCCAGCGCCTCATCGTAGGACGCCTGCGCGATGCCCAGAGAACGTGCGGCGACGTTGATCCGACCGACCTCCAGACCGCCGAGGACCTGCTGCATACCACGGCCCTCGACGCCGCCGAGAAGGTTCTCCTTGGGCACACGGACGTTGTCGAGCGTGATCTCGCACGACTCGGTGCCCTTGTAGCCGAGCTTGGGCAGGTCACGGGAGACGGTGAACCCGGGGGTGTCGGCGTCGATGAGCAGCACCGACATGCCCTTGTGGGCGGGTTTGGCGCTGGGGTCGGTCTTGACCAGCACGGGCAGGGGGTCGGCGTGGCGGGCGTTGGTGATCCACGTCTTGCTGCCGTTGACCACGTAGTGGTCGCCTTCCAGGCGTGCGGTGGTGGCGATGCCCTGAAGGTCGGTGCCCGCACCCGGTTCGGTCAGGCCGATGCCGGTACGGCGCTGTCCGGTGGCCAGGTCGGGCAGCAGCCGTGCCTTCTGCTCCTCGGTACCGTGCTTGTTGATCATCCAGCAGGCCAGGGAGTGGCTGCCCAGGATCCCGGCGATGCCCATCCAGCCCTTGGAGATCTCCTCGAAGACCAGCGCGAAGGACACCATGTCCACACCCAGCCCCCCGT
>JAFACJ010000546.1 GCA_023425615.1 Actinomycetes bacterium | reverse complement strand
CATCTCCTACGACCCGGCCAACCACGATCTGATGACCCGGCTCCGCCAGGCCAAGATCGACGGTATCGCGGGCGACGTCGAGCCGCTGCGGGTCGAGGACCCCGACGGCGACGCCAGGGTGCTGGTGCTGGGCTGGGGCGGCACCTACGGCGCGATCTCCGCTGCCGTCCGGCGGGTGCGCAAGTCAGGGGGCAAGGTCGCCCAGGCGCACCTGCGCCACCTCAACCCCTTCCCCGCCAACACCGGCGAGGTCCTGAAGAAGTACGACAAGGTGATCGTGCCCGAGATCAACCTCGGACAGCTCGCCACCCTGCTGCGCGCCAAGTACCTGGTCGACGTGGTCAGCTACAACCGCGTGCGCGGCCTCCCCTTCAAGGCCGAAGAGCTCGCCGACGTGATCCGGGATGTGATGAACAGTGAGTGACGCGCTGGCGCTGGTGCCCAAGTCAGACGTGAAGCTGACGGCTCGCGACTTCAAGACCGATCAGGAGGTCAGGTGGTGCCCTGGGTGCGGTGACTACGCCATCCTGGCCGCGGTGCAGGGCTTCATGCCCGAGCTGGGGATCCGGCGCGAGAACACCGTGTTCATCTCGGGCATCGGCTGCTCCTCGCGGTTCCCGTACTACATGAACACCTACGGGTTCCACTCGATCCACGGGCGGGCCCCGGCGATCGCGACGGGGCTGGCCTCGGCCAGGCCCGACCTGTCGGTGTGGGTGGTCACCGGTGACGGCGACTCGCTGTCCATCGGCGGCAACCACCTCATCCACGCGCTGCGCCGCAACATCAACATCAAGATCCTGATGTTCAACAACAGGATCTACGGGCTGACCAAGGGCCAGTACTCGCCGACCTCCGAGCTCGGCAAGGTCACCAAGTCCTCGCCGATGGGCTCGCTGGACCACCCGTTCAACCCGATCTCCCTGGCGATCGGCGCGGAGGGCGCGTTCGTGGCCCGCACGATCGACTCCGACCGCCAGCACCTGCAGTCGGTGCTGCGGCAGGCGGCCCAGCACCAGGGCGCGGCGCTGGTGGAGATCTACCAGAACTGCAACATCTTCAACGACGGCGCCTATGACCCGCTGAAGGACGGCGGGCAGCGTGATGACATCACCGTCCGGCTGGAGCACGGCCAGCCGATCGTGTTCGGCAAGGACCGCGACAAGGCGCTGATCCAGGACGGTTTCGGCTTCCGGGTCGGCTCCCCCGAGGAGGAGGGCGTGCTCGTCCACGACGCCCACGACCCCGACCCGTCGCTGGCGTTCGCGCTGTCCCGGCTGGACCAGCCCGCCTTCACGCACGTCCCGATCGGGGTGTTCCGCTCGGTGGCGCGGCCGTCCTATGACTCGCTGCTGAACGAGCAGGTGGCCGAGGCCAAGGCCAAGCAGGGCCGCGGCGACCTCGCCGCGCTGCTGCACAGCGGCGACACCTGGCGGATCGACTGATCCGTCGCCGTGCCGTGTGAAGGACCCGGGCCGCAAGGCCCGGGTCCTTCCGCTCCCACGGGATCTTTTTCTGCGAAACTGGGCGGCGTGCGCAGACCGCCGAAGACCACGCTGCTCGCCGCGATCATCGTCATCGGACTGTGCTCTGCCGCCGTCGCGATGACCGGCCTGCTGGTCGCGGCGGCACGGCAGAGCCAGACGGCGCTGGCCGCCCCGCTGCTGGTCTATCCGGTGACGGAGCAGACGACCGGGGCGTGCCCGGCCGGGACGCAGGGCGTCACCGGGCCCGAGCCGTCCTGCTACCGGGTCACCGAGGGCATCGTGATCCGCAAGGTCGGCGAGATCGAGGTGCTGCCGCTGCGGGACGGCAGTTACGGGGTGTCGCTTCAGCTCGTCGGCGCCGACCGCGAGGCGTTCGCCGAGATCACCCGGGCGAATCTGCACAAGCAGGTGGTCATGGTGGTGGGCGGTCAGCCGGTGACCGCGCCCCGTGTGGACAGCCCGATCACCGGCGGGCGGCTGCTGCTGGCCGGGAACTTCCCGCACGCGGCAGCCGAGCGGCTGGCCCGCGATCTCACCGGAACCTGACCCTGGCTTGGGCTTGCCGGGACTGCCAACCTGGCATTTGTCGAGCATGGATCACATCACCGACGAAAACGACCTCGGCCTGCTCAGCGGAGTCGGCGACGAGGCGCGGGAGGACGCTCCCGCCCTGCGCGCCATGGCCGTGCTGGTGGGTGGCGGGCTGCTGGGCACCGCGCTGCTGCTGCGCGCGCTCGGCCCGCTCTCACGGCGGCTGTCCCGGCGCCCCGGGGCCCCGCGCACGGGGATCCGTACCAGGAGGTGATCTTCAGCAGATATTTGGAACGTTTTTTCCGGCATGACCTCGCGGAGATCGGGTATCTCTGCAAGGAAGCCCGGGAGGGTCACCGCCGATCCCCCATACCGGCTCCCAGCCCCGCAAGCGTGTCGTTTCGAAGTGGATGCGACCTGACCCCAAGACACCATACGATCGCTCCGAGTGAAGCCAGCACCGGAAAATCGGATGAACGACCACCTGACGTCGCATAAGCTCACCAGAACCTGGCGGTTCTCCCGCCTCAGGTGACGATTCCGGCGGTTCACCGCCGCCGGATGAGGGGAGATGATCGAAATGGCACGACAGCAGCAGATCGTCAAGCTTCCACGGGTTCCGCGCAAGCCCCAGTCCCTGGACCTGCGCACTCCCTCAGGCCGGATCCTTCCCTACTGATGACCGGACGGCCTCCCCGAGGCCGGCCAGCCGAGTCCCGCACCACGGGCAGAAGGCGATCGGCACCGCCATCCGCCCCTCACCGTGCACGACCAGGCCCCACACGCCGAACTCCGCCGAGTGCACCACCAGGCGGTCCGGACAACGGTACGGATCGTCGTGCCGAGGGCAGCTC
>JAFACJ010000512.1 GCA_023425615.1 Actinomycetes bacterium | reverse complement strand
GCTCACGGTCCCGTTCCTTCGTCGGTGATGATTGCTCGCGTTCGATTCCACCGGTCGGCGGTGGCGCGGGAACAGCAGCGAAGGGACGCAGCCACACCTACGAAAGTCGGATCCGCGCGCGGGCGGGCGCGACTTTCGGCTGATGGCGCGCGGTGGGTGTTGCGCGATGGTGGAGGCTGCTTACTGTAAGGAGAGTGAACTTCATGGTGCCGGGCTCGAAAAGGGACATCGCGCTCGACACGATCGTGACCCTGAGCGCGCTGGCGCTGAGTCTTCCGGTGCTGCTGGTCCGGCCGGGCAACGCCTATGCCGCGGTCACGGACGTGCTGCTGGTGGTCTCCGCGCTCGCCCTGTTCTACCGGCGTCGGGCGCCCGTCACCGTCGCGTGGATCACCGTGGCCGCCGCGTGCTGGCTGCCGGTCGCGGGGATGATGTCGCCGCACGCGGCGCTGGCGGGCGTCGAGATCAACACGGTGGCGTGGTGGCCGCTCAGCGGGCCGTTCGCCGTGTACAGCCTGCTGTCGCTGGCGGGAGGCCGCCGCTGGATCTGGCTGCCGGTCGCGCTGATCCTGCTCTCCAGCCTGGCGCTGGCCAAGACCATCGACGTGGGACCGGTGCTGCAGTCGCCGAGCTCGCACACGCCGTCGTCGTTCGCGCTGGGATTCCGCGGCTTCGCGTTCGTGGCGGGGGGAGCGCTGCTCGGCCTGTTCATCGCGGCGCGGCGGCGGACCCTGGCGGTCCTCACCGAACGCGCCAACCGCGCCGAACGCGAGCGGTATCTGCTGGCCGAGCAGGCGCGCGCCGAGGAGCGCTCGCGGCTGGCCGCCGAGATGCACGACATCGTCACCCACCGGGTGAGCCTGATGGTGATGCAGGCGGGGGCGCTGCGGGTGAGCGCCAGGGACGAGGAGACCCGGGCGGCGGCCGAGGAGCTGCGCGTGGTCGGCTGCCAGGCGCTGGCCGAGCTGCGCGACGTGGTGGGCCTCCTGCGCAGCGCGCCGCAGGACGGCCTGAGCGCCGCGCGCGCCGAGGAGCCGGTCCTCGCCGTCCCCGACCTGTCGACGCTCGTCGCCGAGTCGGAGTCGGTGGGCGTTCTGGTGGAGGTGGTGGAGGAGGGGGACCGGCTGCTGGCCTCGCCGGTGGTGAGCCGTACCGCCTTCCGCGTGGTGCAGGAGGCGCTGACGAACGTGCGCAAGCACGCCCCCGGAGCGTCGGTCAGGGTCCTGGTGTCCTACCGCGGCGCCTCCGTCAGGCTGGTCGTGGAGAACTCCGCGCCCACCCTGCCGCAGGACCGCCTGCTGGCCGACTCCGGTTCCGGTACCGGACTCGCCGGGCTGCGGCAGCGGGTAGAACTGATCAGCGGAACACTTCGGGTCGGCCCGCGGGAGGGCGGCGGATACCGGCTCGAAGCCGCTTTGCCTGCTTTCGTGCCGACTGTCGAAAGGCTGGAAAAGAGCACATGAGCGATGTGCCGATCAGGGTGCTGCTCGTCGATGACGAACCCATGGTCTGCTCCCATCTGCAGACCATCCTCGGCTCGGCGGACGACGTGGAGGTCGTGGCCGCCGTGCACGACGGCGCGGCGGCGGTCGAGGCGGTCCTGCGGTACTCCCCTGACGTGGTGTTCATGGATCTGCGGATGCCCGAGGTGGACGGCCTGACCGCCATCGAGCGGATCAACGCCTTCCGCCGGCCTCCGGTGATGATCGCGCTCACCACCTTCGACGCCGACCACTATGTGATGCGGGCGCTGCAGGCGGGAGCCGCGGGCTTCATCCTCAAGTCGACGCCGCCGGAGGACCTGATCCATCTCGTCCGGGTCGCGGCGGACGGGCACACGGTGCTGTCCGCGGAGGCGACGCGGCGGCTGCTGGCGGGCGCCGTCGACCGCCAGGACGCCAAGGACCGCAGGCACGCGCTGATCGGCGAGCTGACCGAGCGGGAGACCCAGGTGCTGACCTGCCTGGGCGAGGGCCTGTCCAACGCGCAGATCGCCCGGCGCCTGCATCTGACGGAGACGACGGTCAAGGGCTACGTCTCCCGGGTGCTGGTGAAGCTGCAGTGCGACAACCGGACCCAGGCCGGTCTGATCGCCTACGACGCGGGGTTGGTGTCCGAGTAAATTAGCTGATGGTAGCACTGTTATTTGTTTCTGCCAAGCTCCGATAGTTGGTGATGGGACCTACTTATTGACCGAATTTGTCAATCTTGCGGGTGATTTGAATTTAACGTGGATCGCTTCAGCGCTGGTCGTCGCGGTTTACATCACGTTCTGTGATCGGCGTGGGCGTTCGTCGCTCTGGCGCTGACTATCCCCATGTGGCAGGCTTTTCAGGGGTAAATCCGACTATTTGGTCGTGAGGCGCACATGGGGCTGGTCGAGCGAGGGCGCGAGATGGCGGTCCTCGAAGACATGTACCGCGACTGTCTACGGGGGTGGGGCGGTGTCGCCATTGTCGGTGGGGAAGTGGCGAGTGGTAAGACGACCATCCTGTACGAGTTCGCCAAGGAGGTGGAGGCGGCCGGCGGGATATTCCTGAGTGCCATGGGATCGCGCGCCGAGCGTGATTTCCCGCTGAGTGTCATGGAACAGGTCTTCGCCAATCCGAATTGTCGGCGAAACGGCGGCGCGGACCTCGCTTCGCTCCTGGACGCCGAGATGCTCGCCCTGGCCCGCCATCGCGCCGAGCACGGGACCGGACGGCCGCTGAGCCTGGTCCTGCTGCGCCGGCTGGTCGGCACGCTGCTGTGCCTGTCGGGGGAGAGCCCGGTGGTGATCGGGATCGACGATGTGCACCACGCCGACGAGGAGTCCCTGGAATGCCTGCTCTTCCTCGTGCGGCGGATGCGCTCGGCACGGGTCCTGGTCGTCCTCAGCGCGTGCGACCGGCCGGACCCGGAGGTCGCCTCGTTCCAGGCCGAACTGCTGCGCCAGCCGAGGACCGGCTCCGTGTGGCTGAAGAACCTGTCGGAGCGGGGCGTCGCCGAACTGCTCGCCCAGAACCTGCCGGGGGAGGACGACCCCGCGCTGGCCGCCGCCTTCTACGAGGCCAGCGCGGGCAGCCCGCTGCTGATGCGCGCGCTCCTGGAGGACTACCGGCCGCAGCCGGGCGTCCCCTCGCCGGACGACCTGCCCGGTGAGGCGTTCGCGCAGGCGGTGACGGCCTGCCTCTACCGCGGCGACCTCGAACTGCCGGACGTCGCCCGCGCCCTGGCCGTCCTGGGGACCGCGGAGGAGTGCGCCCCGTTCCTCGCCGAGGTCCTCGACCTCGAACCCGGCCGGGTAGCCGCGATGCGAGATGTGCTGGCGGGGATGGGCCTGCTGAACTCCGACCGGTTCCGGGTCGCCGCCACGCGCACCGCCATCCTGCGGACGATGTCCGACGAGGAGAGCGCCTTGATGCACGAGCGCGTCGCACGGGCGCTGCGAGCGCGGGGCGCCGCGCCGTCCACCGTGGCCCGCCACCTGGTCGCGGCCGAGGGATGGCTGATCCCGTGGGCGCCCCCGGTCCTGCTGGCGGCCGGGGAACAGGCGCTCGACGAGGACAAGGTCGCCCTGGCCATCGACTACCTCGGCGCTGCGGCCAAGGCGGAGGTCGGCGAGCACCAGCAGGCGATGATCAGGATGGCGCTGGCCCGCGCGGAGTGGCGCCGCGACCCGGCCACCGCCGCACGGCATCTCCCGTACCTGGTGAAGGCGGCCCTGGGCGGGAACCTGGACTGCGGCGACATGATCGTCCTGATGGACCATCTGTTCTGGCACGGGGAGCGCGTCTACGCCGCGGCCATCCACGACGCGCTCCTGCACCGGTTCGGCGACCGGCTCGCCGAGGGCTCCGAGGCCGTGCCGTCCGGCGTCGCCAGGTCGCCCTGCCACCGCGCGCACCTCGCCTTCCCCCACGGCTTCGTCCAGGGCCACGGCCAGGAGCGGGAC
>JAFACJ010000488.1 GCA_023425615.1 Actinomycetes bacterium | reverse complement strand
GCGGGGTCCCGCTGGGCGTCACCCGGGTGCTGCTGGGCGATCTGGCAGGCCGCGGCCTGGTGACCGTCCACGCCGACATCGACCCCTTCAGCCCGCACATCCTGGAAAGGCTGCTCGATGGCCTCCGCGCACTCTGACCGGCCCCCGGTCTCCGCGAAGATCGTCATCGCGGGCGGGTTCGGGGTCGGCAAGACCACCTTCGTCGGCTCGGTCAGCGAGATCGAGCCGGTCGACACCGACGCCTGGATGACCGCCGAGTCCCGCGGCGTGGACAGCGAACGGGCGGGCAAGGTCCGCACCACGGTCGCGATGGACTTCGGCCGCATCTCCCTGCCGACGGGGCTGGTCCTCTACCTGTTCGGCACCCCGGGGCAGCCGCGGTTCTGGCACATGTGGGACGACATCGCCCGCGGCGCCAGCGCCGCCATCGTCCTGGTCGACACCCGCGACCTGGAGTCCTCCTTCGCGGCCGTCGACTACTTCGAACGCGACAAGAAGCTGCCGTTCATCGTCCTGGTCAATCTCTTCGGCGGGGTCGGCACCCATCCGCTGGAGAAGGTCAGGGAGGCGTTGCAGGTCTCACCGCAGGTGCCGGTGCTGGCGGCGGACGTGCGGGACCGGAGGCAGACGCTCGGCGCCCTGGTGGCGTCCGTGCAGCACACGATCCGCACCACCCACCCCGCCGCGAACAGCGCGGCGGCGTTCTAACCCCCCTGGGAGCACGGATGCGCAGAATCCTCATCATCGGAGCCGGGCAGGCCGGGCTCCAGCTCGCCCTGACCCTGCTCGGGCACGGCGGCTACGACGTCACCGTCATGACGGCGCAGACCCCCGAGGAGATTCTCCACGGGCGGATCACCTCCACGCAGTGCATGTTCTACCCCGCTCTGCGGATCGAGCGGGAGGCGGGGCTGAACGACTGGGAGGCCGAGGCGCCCTGGATCGAGGGGCAGCGGGTCACCCTGGCCGGGCCGGGCGGCCAGAAGGTGCTGGAGACCTACGGGATCTGGGACGCGCCGGCCCAGTCGGTGGACCAGCGGGTGAAGATGTCGGGCTGGCTGGAGCGGGTGGAGAAGGCGGGCGGGCGGGTCGTGCTGCACCCGGTCGTCACCTCCGACCTGGAGGCGCTGGCCGGCATGTACGACCTGACGATCATCGCGGCCGGCAAGGGCGCGCTGGTCGAGCTGTTCGACCGCGACGCCTCGCGCTCCCCCTACGACGCGCCGCAGCGGACCCTCGCCGCGATCTACGTGCACGGCGTCAAGCCCTACCCGGCGCGTCCGGTGCCGCACGTGCGGATCAACGCGGTGCCCGGTGTGGGCGAGACGTTCTTGATGCCCGCGCTCACCAGGAGCGGCGCCTGCGACGCGGTGCTGGTGGAGGCGGTGCCGGGCGGCCCGTTCGACGTCTTCACCGACCGCCGCATCACCCCGGCCGAGCACCTGCACCGGCTCCAGGACCTGTACGCCCAGTGGGCGCCGTGGGAGCACGAGCTGTTCACCGGCGCCGAGCCGACCGACGAGCTGGCCACCCTCTACGGCTCCTACGCGCCGGTCGTGCGGCACCCGGTGGGCGCCGTCGGCGAGCGGCACGTCCTGGGCATGGGCGACGTCGTCGTCCTCAACGACCCGGCCAGCGGGCAGGGCGCCAACAACGCGGCGCACTGCGCGGCCGTCTACTACCAGGCGATCGTCGAGCACGGCGACCGGCCCTTCACGCCCGAGTGGATGCGCCGGACGTTCGAGCGGTACTGGGACTACGCGCAGTGGCCGACCGCGCTGACCAACACCATGATCGGCCCGCTGCCCGAGCACGTCCAGCAGATCCTGGGCATGGCCTCGGTGGACGAGGAGGTCGCGCGGCGGTTCGCCGGCGGCTACGCGGTACCGCCGTCCCTGGCCGACTGGTTCTTCGACCCGGCCGCGGCCGGCGCCTACCTGGCCTCACGGGCGCCGCGGACCGCGGGCTGAGAGCCTGCCCCGGGACCCGGCGCGGGGTCCCGGGGCACCCCATACCGATAAACTCGGCATATGCCCACGCTCTCGGTGACCAAGACCCATGGCTCGCGCAACGAGATCTTCGTGATCGACGGCGCGCCGGACGACCTGCTGCCCGCCGGGGCCGTGGCACACGCGGTCGAACGCCTGTGCGACCGCCAGACGGGCCTGGGCGGCGACGGCGCCTACTTCGTCGCCGACCGCGGGGACGGGACGGCACAGGCGTGGTTCTTCAACCCCGACGGCTCGCCCTCGCTGCTGTGCGGCAACGGGATGCGCGCGGTGGGGCGGCTGCTGCTGGACCGCCACGGCGTCGAGAGCGCCGTGGTCCACACCGGCCCCTACGCCTTCACCGTCCGGCGTGCCGAGCCGACCCCGCACGGCGTGCGCCAGGTGGTGGTCGAGCTGCCGCCGGTGGACTTCACGCCCGCCGAGCCCATCGTGGCCGGCGTGGAGTACCCGTTCGTGGACGAGAAGCTGTCCGCCTACCACCCCTACCGCACGGTCACCGCCGTCGCCCTGCCCAACTCCCATCTGATCACCGTCGTCGACGCCTACGACGAGAGCGATCTGGTCTCCACCGGCCACCGCGTCGCCGCCGACACCGAGACGTTCCCCATCGGCGCCAACGCCAGTTTCATCCTGCCCCTGAAGACCGACGGCACCGACGGCGTGGAAGAGGTGTTCGTCCACACCTTCGAACGCGGCGCCGGCCTCACCCCCTCGTGCGGCTCGGGCAACTCCGCCTCCCGCGCCGCCCTCTCCCGGCTCGGCCTGGTCGACCCGGACCGCCCCGTGCTGGTCCGCAACCCCGGCGGCCCCGCCCGCCTCCTGCTCCAGGAGAAGGACGGCGGCTGGCAGCCCCTGCTGGAGGGCAACGCCACCATCGTCTACCGCACCGAGCTCGACCCCTCCTGCCTGCTGGGCGACGCGCCGCTGAAGTGGGAGGAGGACGCCGACCCGGCCGAGGCCGCCGCGTTCGCCGCCCTCTACGCCGAGAACGCCGCCATCCTCCAGGGCTGGGGCGTCCGGCCCACCTTCCTGTAGCCGCCGGGCCGCGCCGGTCCGCCGACCGCGCCGGACGCGCTGGACGCGCTGGTGTGAGGAGGCCGCGAACGCTGCGCCGTAGAGCGGACGGGGCCTCCCCACCCCTATTGTCTATCATTTCTATGGGAAAAATGTACTAGCCTGAGGGAATGCACGAAGGCGCGGCTCAGGGCCAGGGCGAGGACGGACCGGTGGTGGCGATCGTCGGGGGAGGGGCGAGCGGGACGCTGACCGCCGTCCATCTGCTCCGGCAGGGACCGACGCCGCCCCGGCTGGTGATGATCGACAAAGACGGCAGGCACGGGCTCGGGCAGGCCTACTCCACACAGGACGCGCGGCATCTGCTGAACGCGTGCGCCTCGCGGATGAGCGCGGTGGAGGACGACCCCGACCACCTGCTGCGGTGGGTGCGAGAACGCGGCCTCGACGCCACCGACACCGACTACCTGCCGCGCCGCCTCTACGGGGAGTACCTGCGCTCGGTGCTCGCCGAGGCGCGCGCGCCGTGGCCCGGGGACCAGGTGACCGAGGTGACGGGGGCCGTGGTCGGGCTGGAGCGGGGCGCCGCGGGGGAGCGGGCGCGGCTGCGGCTGGAGGACGGGCGGGAGATCGAGGCCGACGCCGTCGTGCTGGCCACCGGGAACCGGGCGCCGGCGGCGTGGCCGCGGATCCGGGCGGGCGAGCGCTACGTGCCCGACCCGTGGGCGCCGGGCGCCGTCGACGGACGGGCGGACGGGAGCCCCGTGCTCATCGTCGGGACGGGGCTCACGATGGTGGACCTCGCGGTGACGCTCACCGGCGGGCATCCCGAGACGGTCGTGTACGCCGTCTCCCGGCACGGGCTGCTGCCCGCGCACCACCGATGTCCCCCGCCGGCCCCGCTCCCGATCCCGCTTCCCGAAGGGGAGCGCGGCCTCTCCGAGATCATGCGCGCGGTCCGGGCCGCGGTGCGCGCCAACGGGGGCGAGTGGCACGCGGTCGTCGACGGGCTGCGTTCCCGCATCCCCGCGCTGTGGGCCTCGCTCTCCCTCGAGGACCGCCGCCTCTTCCTCACCCGGGTCGCCCGCTACTGGGAGGTCCACCGCCACCGCATCCCGCCCGAGACCGCGGTCCGCATCGACGCCCTCCGTGACTCCGGACGCCTGCGCGTCCTCCGGGGCTCCCTCGTCTCGGCCGTCTCCTCCGGCGACGGGCTCCTCGTCCGCCTCGACACTCCTCAGGGGCCGCGCGAACTGCGCGTCGGGCACCTCGTCAACGGCACCGGGCCCTCGCACGACCTGGGCGCCGACCCGTTCCTGAACACCCTCTTCGCCTCCGGCGCCGCCCGGCCCGACCCGCTGGGACTGGGCCTGGACGCGGCGCCCGACGGGGCTGTCCTCGACGCCTCCGGCCGCCCGCACGAACGCGTCTTCACCCTCGGCCCCACCCTGCGCGGACTGCGCTACGAGACCACCGCCGTCCCCGAGATCCGGGCGCAGGCGGCGGCACTCGCACCGCTGCTCGCGTCCCTCCCCGGCCGGGTTCGCCAGAAGGTATAACCTTCCGCACCGATCTGTGGTTTTCTATGG
>JAFACJ010000465.1 GCA_023425615.1 Actinomycetes bacterium | reverse complement strand
GTTCGCGGAGGAGGAGTACACCCGCGCCATCGACGCGGTGATGAGCCGGCTCTCGGTGAACGGCGATCACAGTGTCGCCTCGGCTCGTGACGAGGTCCTGGAGCGGGGTCTGCGCGCCCTGGGCTGGCACGTCGACGCGATGCCCCGCAACGTGGTGGGCTGCGACATGGGAACCGACTGCGGGCGGTGCGGATACGGCTGCCGGCTCGGGGCCAAGCAGTCGGTCACCAAGACCTGGCTCGCCGACGCCGAGGCCGCCGGGGCGCGGCTGGTCATCAACACCGATGTCCGTGCCATCGAGATGAAGCAAGGCCGTGCCGTCGGCGTGCGCGGCGTCACCGGCGAAGGCCATGCGGTGACCGTGCGCGCCCGCGCCGTCGTGGTGGCCGCGGGCGCCATCCAGACGCCGGCGCTGCTGCGCCGCTCCGGATTCACCGATCCGACCATCGGCCGCTACCTGCGGCTGCACCCCGCCACCGCCGTGTGGGGCCTCTTCGATGAGGAGATCCGCCCGTGGGAGGGCGGGATGCAGACCCGCTACTCCCGCCAGGACAGCGACCTCGACGGCCACGGATACGGCGTCATCTACGAAACGGGTCCGGGCAACCCCGCCTCGCTGCAGGGGTTCATGAACTGGCGCGGCGGCGCCGCCCACCTGGCCGCGATGAAGGACCTGGCGCACACGGCCGGGGTCGGGATCATCACCCGTGACCGCGACTCCGGCGAGGTCAAGGTGGCACGTGACGGCGAGCCGGTGCCGCACTACCGGCTGTCGGACTACGACGCGGCGCACCTGCGGAAGGGGATCGAGGGCGCGACCCGGATCCTGGCCGCCGCCGGAGCCCGCCGGATCTCCTCGGCCCACCAGTCAGGCCCGTCCTACGAGCCGGGGAAGCGGGGCACCTACGAGGAGTTCATCGCGGCCTGCGACTCCGCCGGCCTCCAGCCCGGCCGCTGCGCGATCGCCGCACTGCACATCATGGGCACCGCGCGCATGGGCGGCTCCCGCGAGACGAGCGCCACCGACCCCGACGGAGCGACCTGGGAGGTGTCCAACGTCGTCGTGGCGGACGCCTCCTGCTTCCCCACCTCATCCGGCGTGAACCCCATGATCTCCATCGAGGCCATCGCCTACATGAACGCCACCCGGCTGGCGGACCGCCTCCGCACCGGTGGCTGATCCCCAAGGGGCGGCCCGCGGCTAGGCCAGCAGGTCGCGCTGGATGATCTCCTTCATGATCTCGTTCGTGCCGCCGTAGATGCGCTGGATGCGGGCGTCGATGAAGGCGCGGGCGACCGGGTACTCCAGCATGTAGCCGTAGCCGCCGTGCAGTTGCACGCCGGTGTCGATGACCTCGTGCTGGAGTTCGGTCGCCCACAGTTTGGCCTTGGCGGCGTCCACCGCGCTGAGCCTTCCGGCGTTGTGCGCCTGGACGCAGCGGTCGAGGTAGGCGCGGGAGACCTCCACGGCGGTGCCCAGTTCGGCGAGCTTGAACGCGGGCGCCTGGAAGTCGCCGATCCGCTTGCCGAACGCGCGGCGCTGCTTGACGTAGTCGACCGTCCACTCCAGTACGGCCTCGGCGGAGAACTGGGCGGCGAGGGCGATGCCGAGCCGCTCCAGCGGCAGGCTCCGCATCAGTGAGGGAAGGCCCTCGCCGACCTCGCCGAGCAGGTTGGCGGCCGGGACGCGGACGTCCTGGAAGAACAACTCGGCGGTGTCCTGGGCGTGCAGGCCGACCTTGTCGAGCTTGCGGCCGCGGGTGAAGCCGGGCATGCCGTCCTCCACCACGAACAGGCTGAAGCCGCGGGATCCGGCGTCCTCGCCGGTACGGGCGAAGACGATCACGAGGTCGGCGAGGATGCCGCTGGTGATGAAGGTCTTGGAGCCGTTCAGCACCCAGGCGTCGCCGTCGCGGACGGCGGTGGTGCGGATGCCGCGCAGATCACTGCCCGCGGCGGGCTCGCTCATCGCGATCGCGCCGATGGACTCGCCGGTGGCGAAGCCGGGCAGCCAGCGCTTGCGCTGCTCGGCGTCGGCGTGCCGCAGCAGGTAGCTGAGCGCGATGTCGTCGTTGGTGGTGAAGCCGGACTGGAGCGAGGAGGCGCCCACGCGGGCGATCTCCTGCATGACGACGACGCGGTAGCGGTAGTCGGTGACGCCCGCCCCGCCGAACTCCTCGGGCACCGGCAGGCCGAGCAGGCCCTGCTCTCCCGCCTCCCGCCAGGTCTCCCGGTCGATGAGCCGGTCGGCGTCCCACCGCTCCATCCGGGGCACGACACGGCGCCTGACGAACTCCCGTACGGTCCGCCGGTAGTCCTCGTGATCGGTGGTGAACAGCTCGCTGTCCATGGTGCATCCCTTCTCGCGGTAGGCGGCACTTCCCCAATTAACCTAATGAGAGTAGGTTTAAAAACTCAAGACGTAAGGTGAGACGGGAGGCGGAACATGACCGGTGACGAGCGGAGCGGCAGGATCGAGCGGCTGCTCGGGCTGCTGCGCGAGGACGACACCGACCAGTTCGAGGACGTCGTGCCGTTCGGGCCGCGTGAGTTCACCGACCCCGGCGCCGCGGCGCGGGAGCGGGAGCTGATCTTCGGCCGGGTGCCGTCGATCGTCGCGCACTCCTCGGAACTGGCAGGGCCGGGGGCTTTCCTGGCGCTCCAGATGCCGCGCAACAAGGTCATCGTGGTGCGCCAGCGCGACGGCGGCGTCAAGGCGTTCGTGAACGTCTGCCGCCACCGGGGGGCGCTGCTGGAGGACCGGCCGTCCGGGCGGTGCAGGCTGTTCTCCTGCCCCTACCACCGCTGGTCCTACGATCTGGACGGCTCCCTGCGCTCGGTGACCTACGACCACACCTTCGGCGACCTCGACACCTCGGCGTCCGGCCTGGTCGAACTGCCCGCCGAGGAGCGGCACGGCTTCATCTGGATCGTCGACAACGCGGCGGGCTCGATCGACGTGGCCGAGTGGCTGGGCGGCGAGATGGACGCGATCCTGGCTTCCTACCGGCTGGAGGAGCTGGTCGGCTACCGTGCCGAGGGCTTCGACGAGCCGGTCAACTGGAAGATCATGCAGGACGCGTTCCTGGACGGCTACCACATCAAGTACGCGCACCCCAACACCGCCGGGAAGATCATCCACACGAACGTGCTGGCCGTGGAGGACTACGGGCGGCACGCCAGGTTCCTCTCCCCGCGCAAGAGCATCGACCGGTACCTGGAGGAGGACCCCGGTGACCGCGACCTGGGCGGGCACGTCACCGAGTCGCACTTCCTCGGCCCCAACAGCACGCTGCTGCGCCAGCCCGACCACTACCAGCTCCTGACCTTCCGGCCGCACCCGTCCGATCCGGCGCGCTGCCGTATGGAGATGCGGATCATGGTCCCGAAGGTGGCGGAGTCGGGGCTGGATGAGGCGGCCTGGGAGAAGCGCTGGAGCAAGAACTGGCAGATCCTGCTCGACGTGCTGCACGCCGAGGACTTCCCGCTGCTGCGGGCGAGTCAGGAGGCGCTGGCCAGCGCGGACGCGGGCGGGATGCTGCTGGGGCGCAACGAGGTGATCAACCAGATCTTCCACCGCGAGGTACGCAGGCTCACCGCGCCGGACCCGCGATGATCCGCGCCGACTGGTGCGTCCTGCCGGCCGGAGAGGACCTGAAGGACGCGCTGGAGCTGGCCCGGATCTGCGCCGGGTTCGACGAGGAGGCGGGTTTCTCCCGGATCGCCGCCCGTACCGTCCAGGAGCCGGGGCGGCATCTGCTCGTCCGCGCCGAGTCCGACGGCTCGCTCGTCGCCTACGGGCGCTTCGATCAGACGGGCGGGGCGCTGGAGGGGACCCTCGTCGTGCGCCACGACGTGCGGTCCACCGGAGTGGCGACCGCGCTGCTGGAACTGCTCGGCCACGATCCCGGCGCCTGGGCCGAACTCGGCGCGTCCTCCGTGAGCGGCTGGGCCGACGGGCACCACCCCGCCGCCGAGCGGCTGGCCCGCCGGTTCGGCGCGCGGGCCACCGGGCGGATCTGGCGGACGCTGCGGCCG
>JAFACJ010000455.1 GCA_023425615.1 Actinomycetes bacterium | reverse complement strand
GCCGTACTGGGGCCCGGCGCGGGCGATCCGCGCGCTGCAGCCGGTGATGGCGACCTCGCAGGTGGGCGACTTCCCCGCCGACCCCTATGTCCGGCGGGTCCGCATGGAGGACTTCGAGGTCGTCTATCCCGCCTGCGTCGCCATGTTCACCGAGGAGGTCGGGGTCTCCCCCAACGCCGGGGACGGCGGCGCCCTGTACCGGGCGCGGGTCGCCGAGCTGATCAGGGCGGGCCGCTCCTTCGCCCGGATCGAGGGCGGCCGGGTGCTCTTCAAGGCCGAGATCGGCGCGGTCACCCCGTACGCCTGCCAGGTGCAGGGCGTCTGGGTGCATCCGGAGTCGCGCGGCCGCGGCCTGTCGGAGTTCGGCATGGCCTCCGTCGTCCAGATGTCGCTGCGCGACGTGGCGCCCGCGGTCTCCCTGTACGTGAACGACTTCAACGTCCGCGCCCGCGCCGCCTATCTGCGCGTCGGCTTCACCGAGATCGACCGGTTCATGAGCGTCCTGTTCTGAGGACGCCGGACGTCCCCGGCCCGCGGGCTCCGCGGGGCCGGGGACGCGGGGGTCAGCGGCCGAGGATGACGTCGGTCGGCTGGGTGCGGGTCCGGGCGGCGGCCGCCGGGACGGTGGGCTCGGGCAGCGCCTTGACGTGGACGACCTTCTTCTTCGGCAGGCGGCCGTAGAGCAGGTAGCTCTCGAAGTAGGCGTCGATGGGGGCGTTGCCGCGCTGGACGATGCCGTGCGTCAGGCCGCCGTCCTCGACGACCAGGTACCCGCCGAGGCGGCGGCGCAGCTCGGGGCCTCCGGGGTACGGGGTGGCGCCGTCACGGGTGGCCTGGAACAGCAGCACGTTCGGCAGGCCGGCGCGCTTGCGGACGTTCACCGGCTTGCCGGCCTTGGCGGGCCAGTACAGGCACGGCGCGTTGAACCAGGTGTTGTTCCACGCCACGAAGGGGTACTTCGCGTCGGTCCTCTCCGCGTCGCGCTTCCAGGTCGACCATCTGCGCGGCCACTGGACGTCGGTGCACTGGACCGCGTTGTAGACGGCGTAGCCGCTGCTGGGCTCGTCGGAGGCGCCGAAGTTGACGTACGCCTCGGCGATCCCCTCGTTCGCGCCCTTCTTGCGGCCCGACAGGGCTCCGGCCAGCAGGTCCCAGATCGCGCTGCTGGCGCGGTAGCCGGCGACGAGGAAGCTGTCGTCGAGTTCCGAGGCGCCGACCTTGGTCAGCTCGTTCGGCTTCTTGGGGTCGAGCGCGACGGAGACCGGCTTGGCGGCGAGCTCGTGGCGGGTCTTGTAGTAGAAGTCCCGTACCTGGTCGCGGGTCGTGCCGACCTTGTAGACGTCGTCGTGCTTGGCGACCCAGGCGAAGAAGGTGTTCAGGTTGCGGTCGAACGCCTTGTCCTGCTCCAGGTTGGCGTCGTACCAGACCCCGCTGGGCGCGACGTTGGAGTCCAGCGCCATGCGGCCGACCTTGCGCGGGAACAGCGTCGCGTAGACGCCGCCCAGGTAGGTGCCGTAGGAGGCGCCGTAGTAGTTCAGCTTGCCGTCGCCGAGGCGCTGGCGGATGGCCTCCAGGTCCCGCGCGCTGTCGGTCGTCTTCATGTGGTCGAGGAGGCGGCCGTACTTCTTGCCGCACGCCTTGGCGTACGCCCGCGACTTCTTCAGCCAGGTGCCGATGTCGGCGCCGTCGGCCGGGGCGTAGGCGGGCCGTACCGGCGCGAAGTAGTCGGCGACGCAGCTCAGCACGCCGCTGCCGCCGGTGCCGCGCGGGTCGAAGCCGACGATGTCGTAGGCGGCGCGGAGCTTGGCCGAGGCGCGGGCGGCGACCGGGATGGCGAAGTCGGTGCCGGTGCCGCCGGGGCCGCCGGGGTTGACCACCAGGCTGCCGATCTTCCTGCCGCCGGTGTGCTTGACCCGGGAGAGCGCGAGGGTGATCTTCGCTCCGCGGGGTCTTCTGTGGTCCAGCGGCACCTTGATCTTCGCGCACTGGAGCCTGCTGTTCTTCAGGGTGTCGAACAGCCCGGCGTACGCCACCAGTTCGGCGTCGCAGGAGGTCCATCTGATCGCCTGGGGCTTGGCCTCGGCGGGGGCGGGGAGCACCAGTCCGGCCAGGACGAGTCCGGCCGTGGCTGCCACTCCGATCAGCTTCTTCATCGACTCCCCTAGATAAGGTCGACATAAAGCAAACAAGGGGAGATTCTCATGATATCGGGCGCCAAAGAAGAAGATTCATAACATTAACTAGCCCAAAACGTGATGGATCTTTAAAAACCGTGACGTTCTGTAAGCGTCAGAGCGATCCACAACTCCGCACGGGTACCGGCGTCCTCCAGATCGCGATCCAGCAGGGCGGCGGTCCTGCGCATCCGGTGGCGCAGGGTGTGCCGGTGGACGCCCAGCGCGCGGGCCGCCGGATCCCCCTGGCCGCCCGCCTCCAGATAGGCGCGCAGCGACGCGCGCAGCGTCTCATCCAGCGGCTCCAGCAGCCGCCCGGCCAGCTCGGCGGCCTCGGGCCCGCCCAGCAGCGCCAGCAGCC
>JAFACJ010000367.1 GCA_023425615.1 Actinomycetes bacterium | reverse complement strand
ATCCACGGCAGCGGGGTCTGCGGCGGCGCGGGCTGCTGGAGCGGCTGCGGCCGCAGGGTCGGGCCGCTCTGCTGGAAGGTGGAGGTGAGGGGGGCGGGCGGGTGCTGCTGCCAGGTGGTCTCGACCTGCTGCGCGGCCTGCTCGGGCACCACGGCCGGCTGGCCCAGCAGGTAGGCGAGGAGCTGGGGGACGGTCGGCCGCAGCTGGGGGTTCTTGTTCAGCGACTGCTCGACGATGGTGCGCAGCCGCCCCTCGAGCGCGCCGAGGACGGGCTCGCCGTGGCTGATCCGGTAGATGATCTCAGGGAGGGTCTGCGCCTCGAACGGGGAGCGGCCGCCCGCGGCGAACGCCACCACGCAGCCCCAGGAGAACACGTCGACGGCGGGGGTGAGCTGCTCCTGGCGCAGCAGTTCGGGCGCCAGGAACGCCGGGGTGCCGATCATCGCCCCGGTCCTGGTGATCTGCCCCTGCCCGTCCACGGTGCGGGCGATGCCGAAGTCGATCACCCGCGGCCCCAGTGGCGAGAGCAGCACGTTGGACGGCTTGAGGTCGCGGTGCACCAGGCCCGCGGCGTGGATCGCCGACAGCGCGGTGGCCATGCCGACCGCCAGGCCCTCCAGGTCGGCGTCGCGCAGCGGCCCGTTGTCCCGTACCGCCTGCTCCAGGGTCGGGCCCGGCACGTACTGGGTGACGACGTACCGCGGCGGGTTCTCCAGTTCGGCGCCCAGCACCGCCGCGGTGCAGAACCGCTGGACCCGCCCCGCCGCGTTCACCTCCCGCCGGAACCGCTCGCGAAAGCGCGGGTCGTCGGCGAGCTCGGGGCTGATCACCTTGACCGCGACCCGGGCGCCGTCGTGCCCCTGGCCGAGGTAGACGATCCCCATGCCGCCCCGCCCGAGCCTGCCCAGCAGCCGGTAGTCGCCGAGCCTGACGGGGTCGCTCGCCCCCAGCGGTTCGGTCGAGGGTTCACTCACGGACTGATCCTCCCTCACCGGACACGTGGCGTGCTACCGGGTTCACCCGGATATCCCGGTGAAGGGACGCACGGTCCGGCGGTGTGTTGGAGTGGAGGGGCAGCGGCCCGTCCATCGTCGTGGCACGGACCTGTTCCAACATCATGCACCAAACCGTACGCTACCCCGCATGACCCATGGGGTGGCGTCGAATGCGCGCATCCCGGCCGCCGAGGGCACGGGCGCGGTGTTCAGCGGCGGGTCAGCCGGTCCCACTCCAGAAGCCAGTCACGGCCCTCGTCGTCGACGAACGAGCCGGGCGGCGCCTGGAGGCCGTACGCCTGGAGCCACTGGCCCGGACGGCTCTGGCCCGCCCGCGCCCGGCCGCTGGTCGGCATGATCTGCGGCGGGATCGGCGCGGGCTTGGTGAGCGGCGGCGGGCCGCCCTCCATGAGCATGGTCGCGGCGTCCTTCTCCTCGGACATGCCGATCGGGCCCTGCCTGCGGGCGTTGAAGAACTGCGTCACCACCGGCTCGTTGCTGGTGAGCATCATCTCCCGGTGCCCGAACGCCACGAGGCCGCGCCGGAACAGCAGGCCGAGGTTGTCGGGCAGCACCCTGGCGGTGCCGATGTCGTGGGTGACGATGAGGATCGTGGCGTTGGTCTCGTAGTTGATGTCGGCGAAGAGCTGGTTGAGGTAGGAGGTGCGGACGGGGTCGAGCCCGGAGTCCGGCTCGTCCACCAGCAGGATCTCCGGGTCGAGCACCAGGGCGCGGGCGAGCCCCGCGCGTTTGCGCATCCCGCCGGAGATCTCCCCCGGCAGCTTGTCCTCCGCGCCGATCAGGCCGACCAGCTCCATCTTGGCCATGGTGATCTCGCGGACGCGGTGCTCCTTCAGCTTGGTGTGCTCGCGCAGCGGAAAGGCGACGTTGTCGTACACGCTCATCGACCCGAACAGCGCGCCGTCCTGGAACAGCACGCCGAACCGCCGCCGCAGGTCGTTCAGCCGCCGCTCGTGCAGTTCGGGGACGTCCTGGCCGTCCACCCACACATGGCCTCGGTCGGGCCGCAGCAGCCCGATGAGGTTCTTGAGGAACACCGACTTGCCGGTTCCCGACGGGCCGAGCAGCGCGGAGATCTGCCCGGCCGGAATCGTGAACGACACGTCCTCCCAGATGACCTGGCGCCCGAAGGACTTCTTCAGGCCCTCGACCCTGATCTCGACTCCCATGACCGGACGGTACGCCCGGATCGTCCGGTTGAGGGGGCCCAACCTGTGTCTCAGGCGGCGGGGATGCCCAGTGCCTTGTGCACCTCGGCCAGCACCTCGGGGAGCTGGTCGTTGAGGTAGAAGTGGCCGCCGGGGAAGACGCGCAGCTCGCACTCCCCGTCGGTGACCTCGTTCCAGCGCGCCGCCTTCTCCACCGGGGCGTGCGAGTCCGCCTCGCCGACCAGCGCGGTGACGGGGGAGGTCAGCCTGTCACCCGGCCGGTGCTCATAGCCGTGGACGAGCCGGTAGTCGGCGCGGATGTAGGGCAGGACGAGTTCGCGCAGCTCGGGGTCGGCCAGCGCCTCGGCGTCGGTGCCGCCGAGGGAGACGAGTTCGGCGATCACCCCGTCGTCGTCCTTCTCGGCAACCGGATCCCGCCCGTCACCGCGCAGGTGGACGGGCGGCGCCGCGGACATGAACAGGTGCACCGGCGCCGCTCCCCTGGCCTGGAGCAGCAGCGCCGTCTCGTAGGCGAGGATGGTGCCCATGCTGTGGCCGAACAGGGCCAGCGGCCGGTCGGTGAGGGGGGCGAGCGCGGCGGCGATGAGCCGTGCCGCCTGCCGGGCGTCGCCCATCATCGGCTCGCGCATCCGGTCGGCGCGGCCGGGGTACTGGACGGCGTGCACCTCCAGGGCCGGGCTCGCGGCCTTGCCCCAGGCCCGGTAGGCGACCGCCGAGCCGCCCGCGTGCGGGAGGCAGACCAGCCGGGTGGTGGCCCAGGGGCGGGGGTCGGGGCAGCGAAGCCAGCTCACGGTGCTTCCTCTCAGGCGGCGCCGCCGTCCTCGGCGGCCGGTTCTTCGGCGGGTTCCCCGACGGGTCCCGGCTCCAGGCGGGAGCGGCGGGGGTCGCCGGGGAGCGGCCAGGGGGCGAGCCGCGGATCGGGCACCCGTTTGGCCATGGTCGTCTCGGCCGCGACGGTGAAGCCGCGCCGCAGGTAGTTGGCCTTGGCGTTGGGGTGGTCGAGCGTGCTGGTGCGCAACCAGACGCGCTCGGTCGGCCCGAGTCCCTCGCCCCACAGTCTGCCACGCTGCCAGGCGCGGCGGACGCACTGCTCCACCAGGTACCCGCCGAAGCCGCGGCCGACGAACGCCGGGACGAGGCCGACGAGGTGGACCTCGGTGTCGCCGTCGGGCTGGGCCTCCAGCTCGAAGTATCCGGCGACGGTGCCCTCTGCCAGCGCGATCCAGGTCGCCAGTTCCGGCCGGTCCACCCATTTGGCCCAGTCCCCGAACGTCCAGGAGAACCGGTCGGTCCAGCAGACCC
>JAFACJ010000346.1 GCA_023425615.1 Actinomycetes bacterium | reverse complement strand
GGGGGGGGGCGGCCCGCGACCGGATGGGCGGCCGTCAGATCACGGTGACGGCTCCAGGACGAAGACGGGGATGTCGCGGTCTGTCTTCTTCTGGTACTCGGCGTAGTCGGGCCACGCCTCCACCGCCAGGTTCCACCATCTGTCCAGCTCGTCGCCCTCCGCGCGGTGCGCCACGTAATCGCGCAGGACCGGTCCGTCCTGCAGCATCACATGCGGCTCGGAGACGATGTTGTGGTACCAGACGGGATGCTTGGGCGCCCCGCCCAGAGAGGCGACGACGGCGTACCGCGTGCCGTCGGTGACCCGCATCAGCGGCGTCTTCCTGAGCTTCCCCGACCGCACGCCCTTGGTCGTCAGGATGATCACAGGCTTGTCCCGCATCGTGTTGCCCTGCTCGCCGCCGGTGCGCTCATACAGCTCCACCTGATCGGCGACCGCGGCGACCGGGCTCGGCTCGTACTCGCCCTTGAGTGGCATGTCGGCTCCCCTCCGTTCGGATCCAAGATCTCCTCCCAAGATCTCATGGGTCCGGCGGAGCCGTCACGGCCGGGGTGGGCGGCCGTGAGGGTACGGTCACAACGCGTCGGCGACGGGCGGCTGCTCGGGCGCCTCGGGCGCCGGGTGGGGCACCGGGCCCGCCAGCGGCAGGAGGGTGACGCCCAGCGGGTCGGCGATGACCAGGTGCCGGTCGGGGACGGTGATCCAGCCGTCCTCGTCGTCGTGGGGCTCGCTGGCGATCAGCGTGCCCGCCTCGGTGGTGCGGTAGCACAGGGTCTCGCACCAGGTGGTGGCGACCAGGACGAGGCCGTCGGTGGCGAGGACGTTCAGGCAGGCGTGCGGATCCAGTGCCGCCACGTCGCGGACCAGGTCGGGCACCGCCGCGGTGAGCTGCTGCCCGGCGTCCAGCCGCTGCCACAGCAGGGCCGCCAGATGGGCGGCGTCGCAGGTGGACTCCGCCTGGCGGCCCTCCTCCAGCAGGCAGGCGGTGAGGCCGACGTTGAGGTGGCCGTTCAGCGACACCAGGGCGCTGCCGTTGGTGAACGGCGCCGTCGCCTCCTCCTCGATGGGCATGCCGGGGCTGGCTCCCCGCACCGCGCCGATCACGCAGTCGGCGACGACGGAGGAGGCAAGCACCGGGAAGCCGGGGTCCGCCTCGATGGGGCCGACCCGCCGGTAGTGGGCCGCCGCGCCGGGAGCGGGGAACCAGCCGACGCCGAAACCGTCACGGTTGACCAGGTCGATCTGCTGCCAGCGGGGCCTGGCCGCCTGCTTGGGCAGGCCGTAGGCCGGGGTCAGGATGAGATCCTCGACCGAACGGTCGGTTCCAAGCCAGGCGAAGTGACGGCACATACGACCCCCCTGCAGATCGGTGTTCACGGGACTCGCATGCAGGATAAGAGCTAAATGCCGTGGTGCTGAAGCCAGAGCTCCAAAAGTGCGATCTGCCACAGCGCGCTGGCGCCCAGGGTGGTGCGCTCCCCGCTGGGATCGGCCAGCAGCCGCTCGGTGTACTCGTCGCGGAAGAGCCCCCTGGCCTTGGCGGACGGCGCGCTCAGCGCCTCCTGGACCAGGTCGAGGTAGGGGCCCGACAGATGCCTGATCGCCGGGACCGGGAAGTAGCCCTTGGTGCGGTCGATCACGGCGTCGGGGACGATCCCGCGCGCCGCGTCCTTGAGCACCCCCTTGCCACCCTGGGCGATCTTGAGTTCGGGCGGGCAGGCGGCGGCCAGCTCGACCAGCCGGTAGTCCAGGAACGGCGTCCTCGCCTCCAGGCCGAACGCCATGGTCATGTTGTCGACCCGCTTCACCGGGTCGTCGACCAGCATGACCGTGGTGTCCAGGCGCAGCGCGGCGTCCAGCGCCTCCTGCGCGCCCGGCATGCCGAAGTGCGACGCGACGAACTCGGCGCTGTGGTCGCGGTCCAGGTAGGCGGGGGCGAGCTGGCCGGCGAGATCGGCGTGCGGGCGGTCGAAGAAGACCTTCGCGTACGCGGCGGCGGCCTCCTCGCGGGCGACGCCGGCCAGCGGCGGATACCAGCTGTAGCCGCCGAGCACCTCATCGGCGCCCTGCCCGGACTGGACGACCTTGACGTGCCGCGAGACCTCCTGGGACAGCAGGTAGAAGGCGACGCAGTCATGGCTGACCATGGGCTCGCTCATCGCGCCGATCGCCCCGTGCAGGGCGGGCAGCAGCCGGTCGTCACCGATGTGGATCTTGTGGTGCTCAGTGCCGAAGTGCCGGGCGACCAGATCGGAGTAGGCGTACTCGTCGCCCTCCTCACCGCCCGCCGCCTGGAAGCCGATGCTGAAGGTGGCGAGGCCGTGCTGCCCCGCCTCGGCCAGCAGCCCGACGATCAGGCTGGAGTCCAGCCCGCCCGACAGGAGCACCCCGACCGGGACGTCGGCGACCATGCGCAGGTCCACCGCCTCCCGCAGGTCCTCCAGGATCGCCCCCGGCCACTCCTCCGGCTCCTTCGGCACATCACGGGTGAAGGACGGCCGCCAGTAGACGTGGTCCTCGAACGTCCCGTCCGCGCGGACGGTCCGTACCGTCGCCGGAGGCAGCTTGGAGACGCCCTTCAGGATCGTGCGGGGCGCGGGGACGACCGAGTGGAAGGTCATGTAGTGGTGCAGCGCCACCAGGTCGAGCGAGGTGTCCACCCCGCCCCCCGCCAGCAGGGCGGGCAGAGTCGAGGCGAACCTGACGCGCCCCGGTCCGTCGCTGAGGTACAGGGGCTTGATCCCCAGCCGGTCGCGGCACAGGACCAGGGTCCCGGTGTCGCGTTCGTGGATCGCGAAGGCGAACATGCCGTTGAAGCGGCTCACGCAGTCGCGGCCCCAGCGGTGGTACGCCTTGAGGATCACCTCGGTGTCGGAGGTGGAGAAGAACCGGTAGCCGGCCGCCTGGAGCTCCTCCCGCAGCTCCTTGTAGTTGTAGACGCAGCCGTTGAAGACGGCGGTCAGGCCCAGTTCCGGATCGGTCATCGGCTGGGCGCCGCGGTCGGACAGGTCGATGATCCGCAGCCGCCGGTGCCCGAAGGCCAGGGCGCCCGACGCCCAGACGCCCTGGCCGTCGGGGCCGCGGGGCACCATGACGGCGTTCATCCGGGAGACGGCGGTCACATCGGCGGGCGCCCCGTCGAAGCGGAGTTCGCCGCAGAAGCCGCACATGAGAGAGAGATCCTTTCGGTAGGGGAAGGTGTCACAGGAGCCAGGTGTCCTTGGAGCCTCCGCCGCGCGAGGAGTTGACGATCCTGCTGCCGTGGGCGGCGACCCGGGTGAGGGCCAGCGGCACCACGTCGGGCTCGGCGCCCAGGCAGACGAAGGCGCGCAGGTCCACGACCCGCGGCTCCAGGCCGCCTGCGGCGAAGGTCGGGTGGGTGGAGACCGCGATGGTCTCCTGGGCGATCCACCGGTCGGGCGCGGCGAGGATCTCCGCCCGCGCCGCCTCCAGCTCCCGCGGGGAGGCGTCGGGGCCGATGACGACGCCGCGGCCCCCATACCCGTCGACCGGCTTGACGACCAGTTCGGGCAGCCGGTCCAGGGTCCGCTCCAGACCGGAGGGCTCGCGGCACAGGTACGTCGGGACGTTCTCCAGGATCGGGTGCTCGCCCAGGTAGTAGGAGATCAGCTCCGGGACGTAGGCGTAGATCGCCTTGTCGTCGCCGAGACCGTTGCCCGGCGCGTTGGCCAGCACGACGGCGCCGTAGGCCACGAGGTCGCGCAGCCAGGGCAGCGCCTCCCACAGGTCCTCCTCGTCGATCCGCCGGTACAGGACCCGCACGCGCCGGTCGCCGGCGAACAGCTCGCCGTCGGACAGCAGCAGGTCGCCGGGCTCCACGAGCGGGACGCCCAGCTCCCTGGCCAGCAGCCGGTGCTCGTAGTAGGCGGCGTCCGACGGCCCGGAGGTGATGAGCGCGAGGTCGGGTGACGCCTGGGTGAGGGCGCCGCGCAGGACGGCCATGGCCCGCCGCGGCGCGGGGGTGGCCACGGCCCTGACCAGTTCGGGGACGACCCGCGCCGACAGCCACCGGTTGGCCATGGCGTAGCCGAGCCCCGAGGGGACCCGCAGGTTGTCCTCCAGCACGTACCAGTGCCCGGCGCCGTCGCGGACGAGGTCGGTGCCCGAGACGGCGCACCTGATCGTGTCGGGGGGCACGGACCTGCCCTCCTCGCGGTAGCCGGGGGCGCCCGTGATCAGCTCCTTGGGCACGACGCCGTCGGCCACCGCCTCCGCCGGTCCGTAGGCGTCGTGCAGGAACAGCTCCAGCGCCCGCGCCCGCTGGCTGAGCCCGGCCTGGAGGAACTCCCAGTCCTCGCTCCCGACGATGCGCGGGATGAGGTCGACGGGGAACAGGCGGCCTTCCTCGAAGTACATGCCGAGGTCGTGCTGCACCTCCTCCTTCTGCCGGTCGCGCTCGGCGAGGCCGGTGGCGCCCAGCCGGTCGAGGGCGGTCACGACGAGCCCGTACGGGCCGCGCGCGCTGCCGTCGAAGACGATCGCCTCGTCGGCGGAGGTGTCGTAGTCGCCCAGCATCGAGACGATCTCCGAGCAGCGCGCCTCGGGCCACCAGTCGGTGCCCGCGCGGGTCTCGGCGGTCAGCAGGTCGACGACCGCCTCCAGGCCGCCGGTGGCGTAGGCGGTGCGCTGCCGCGCCGCGGAGCTGCCGCGCCGCAGCGAGCCCTCGGCCAGCTCGCTGACCAGGTCCCAGTCGCCGGTGGCCTCCAGGGC
>JAFACJ010000106.1 GCA_023425615.1 Actinomycetes bacterium | reverse complement strand
GGCGGCGGCCGGTCGGCGTGTCGTATCCGCCGCCTATGATGCCGTGATGATCGATTTTGACGGGCTGTGCGCCGACGGCTCCTGGCGGCTCACCTGGTCCGGCGGCCTGATCGAGGAGGCGGTGTTCCGGCTGGCGCCGGAGACGGCGTCCGGGCGCCGCGCGCTGGTGGAGCGGCTCGGCGCGGACGCGGGCGACCCGGAGCAGTGGGAGGCGGCGCTGATCGAGGCGCTGCTCACCGACCCGGCCTCGGCGGGGCTGCGCGGGTTGGAGCTGCACCTCACCGACTTCCACCACTCCGCGCGCCGTGCCGCGCGGGCGCTGGCCGCGCGGCGGCGCGAGCGGCTGACCGGCCTGTACTTCGGTCACGACTTCACCTACCTGTACGAGAACGCCACCACCTCGACCGGCGGCAGGTTCGACCCGCTGAGCCGGCTGCACGAGGGCTTCGCCGACGACACGCGCGGCGGGCTGTGGGAGGCACTGCCGGCGCTCCGGGAGCTGACCGCCGAGGGAGGGCTGCTGTTCGACGACATCGACGGTGACGCGCTGGCCTCGCTGACGGAGCTGCGGCTGCGCGGCGCGGTGCTCGCCGACGGCGCGGTCTTCCCGCGCCGGGCGCCCGGCGTCGTCACGCTGGCCCTGGAGATCGGTTCGGATGTCTTCGGCACGGTGTGTCCGGTCGAGCAGCTCGACGAACTCGACCCGGCGGGCTACCCGGCTCTGCGGCACCTTGATCTGAGTTGCGCGGAGTTCGACGCCGGTGACTTCGCCACCCTCCGGGCGCTCGCCGAATCCCCGATCCTGCCGCAGCTGGAGAGCTTGGAGATCAAGAGTCTGTGGATCGAGGAGGACGACGAGACGGACGGTGACCCTCTCGAAGCGCTCGCCGGGCTGGCCCCCGCCTTCGCCCACCTGGCCCTCACCGTGGCCGACGGGATCGACATCGAGGACGCGGACGGCGTCCTGCCCGTGCGAACGTGCTGAGCCCGTCCCGGTTTTGAACCAGGCACGATGGCTACCTTCTCGGCTCGTACCGTATCGCCATCGCCCCCGAGCCGAACTCCACCCGGCTCACGAGCTTCAAGTCGACGTGCTTCGACAATCCCTCGAACAACGTCGGCCCGTGGCCCACGAGCCTGGGATGGACCACGAACTCGTACTCATCGATCAATCCCAGTTCCGTCAACGCCAGCGCGAATTTCACGCCTCCTACGAACAGTCCCTTACCCGGCTCCTGCTTGAGCTTCTGAACGGCCGTGGCCAGATCCCCGCGCACGAGTTCCGCGTTCCAATCGACCCACTCCAAGGTGCTCGACACGACGTACTTCTTCGCCGCGTTGATCGTCTGGGCGAAGGGTTCCATCCAATCGGGTCTCGCTCCCGGCGACGCCGGCGGCCGCCACGCTTCCTCCATCATTTCGTAGGTCACCCGGCCGAAGAGAAGCGCATCGGCCTGGGCGAGGTTTTCGGTGTGGTGGCGATGCATCTCTTCGTCCGGGACGATGGCAAGGTGATCGCAGCATCCGTCCAAGGTGACGTTGATGGAGTACCGAAGGGGCCGCATTTCGCAAGCGTACCGCCGCTGGGATGGATTACCGCCGTCCGCGGACCAGCCGCCCCGCACCGGATTCCGCGCCCCGTGCTCCGGAATCCGCGCTGACTGGATCCGGCCATACCCTGTCCGGCTCTTTCTCGACCGCCCTAGAATCCGCAGTCCGAAAACGACCCGGAAGGCCCGCGACGATGAAGCGCGTTCTGGCCGCGATATGTGGTCTCGTACTCGCCCTGCTCGTGACCGGTCCTGCCGAGGCCCGGCCCGGAGCCTTCCCGAAGGGCTTCCTGTGGGGCGCCTCGGTGTCCGGGTTCCAGCACGAGGGCCACTTCCCTGACAGCAACTGGACGCGCTATGTCGCGAAGAGCGACGGCAATCCCTACAAGAACGCCGCCGACTTCCGGCACCGCTACCGGGAGGACCTCGAGCGCGCCGCCCGCATGGGCGTCAACGCCTTCCGGACGTCCATCGAGTGGGCGCGCATCGAACCCGCCCGCGGCAAGTGGGACTGGAAAGAGGTCCGCTACTACGACGACATGGTCGCCACGATGCGCAGGCTCGGCATGCGGCCCATGCTGACCCTGACCCATTTCGCGCATCCCGGCTGGGTGCACGACCGGGGAGCCTGGACCGACGACCGCACCGTCGAGGACTGGCTGCGCTTCGCGCGGTTCGTCGTCGAGCGCTACAAGGGTCAGGACGTCCTCTGGGTCACCTTCAACGAGGCAAGCTTCTACATCTACGACGAGTACCGGATGGGGGCGCTGAAGCTCTCCCAGATACCCAAGATGAGCAGCAACCTGGTCAAAGCGCATCGCCGTGCCTACGACATGATCCACAGGCTCGACCCGGGCGCCAAGGTGACGACCAACACCGCCTACAGCTCCGTGCTCACCCCGCTGTTCGACCGCGCGCTGTTCACCGAGGTGACCGACAAGATCGACTTCATCGGCCTCGACTACTACCTCGGCTCCAGCCTCTCCAACACCACGGCCATCCACACGCTGACCAAGGAGTACTGGAAGATCCAGCCGGAGCCCGACGGCCTGTACTACACCCTTCTCGACTACCGGAAGAAGTTCCCGAAGCTGCCCATCTACATCATCGAGAACGGCTCCTTCACCATGAACGGCCGCCAGGTCTTCAAGGACTACAGCCGCACCGACTACCTCCGCGACCACCTCTACTGGATCCACCGCGCCATCCAGGACGGCGTGAAGGTCTTCGGCTACAACTACTGGGCCCTCATCGACTCCTACGAGTGGGGCGTGGGCGCCTACACCCCCCGCTTCGGCCTGTACCAGGTCGACGTCCTCAAGGACCCCTCCTTGAAGCGCCGGACCACCCCCCTCGTCGCCGCCTACCGCAAGATCATCCGAAGGAACGGGCTCCCCTCCGGCTACGTCCCGGTCCGCAAGCCCGGCTGGTGCCTGCTCCAGGACCCGAAGAACACCTGCCTCAAGACCACCCCGACACCGCCCATACCTTGATCACCAGATGGCCGGAGCACCACCCGAGGACGTGCGAGGGCACCCCTCCACCCTCGGGGCCGTGAGGTGTCATGCGCCGGACTCGACGCCGAGTCCGGCCAGCAGACCGCGCACCCGGCGCTCGATCTCGTCCCGGATCGGCCGGACGGCCTCCACGCCCTGTCCGGCGGGGTCGTCGAGGGTCCAGTCGAGGTAGCGCTTGCCGGGGAAGACGGGGCAGGTGTCGCCGCAGCCTATGGTGATGCACACGTCGGATGCCCGGACGGCGTCGACGGTGAGGACTTTGGGGGTTTCGGCGGAGATGTCGATGCCGAGTTCGGCCATGGCCTGCACGACGGCGGGGTTGACGGTGCCGGCGGGGGC
>JAFACJ010000055.1 GCA_023425615.1 Actinomycetes bacterium | reverse complement strand
CGGCTGCTGAGCGACATCCCCGCGGCGGAGGCCGCGCTGGGGCGCATGCACCGCAGCGAGACCGACCTGATGCGGGTCTTCGGCCTGGTCACCGACTTCCTGGGATCGGGAGAAGGCGACCTGGCCGAAGCCCTGCGGCCGGTCTACCTGGAGTACCTGCGCTCGGCCGGGCCCGGCGCCTAGTGGTACTGGCCCATCGGGACCTCGGCGGGCTTGGGCGGGGTCTCGGGCAGGTCCTCGCGCAGCAGGAGCCGCACCGCGGCCTCGTCGGCGACGGCGTCCTCGGCGGTGATCCGGCGGGCCTGCAGGGAGCGGGCGCGGTCGAGGATGTTGCGCATCAGCCGGGCGTTGCCGAACGAGGAGCCGCGCGGCGCGTCCTTCAGCAGCGCCCTGACACCGTCGGCGACGCCCTCGTCCAGGGTGAAGCCGGCCTGGCCCGCCATGAACTCGAAGATCGCCACCAGGTCGTCGTCGCTGTAGTCGGGGAAGGCCAGGACGCTGGGGAAGCGCGAGGCGAGCCCCGGGTTGAAGTCAAGGAACCGCAGCATCTCGCCCTCGTACCCGGCGACGATCACCACCAGGTCCGAGCGGTGCTCCTCCATCAGCTTCAGCAGCTCGGCGATCGCCTCGTGCCCGTAGTCGCGCGCGGTGTCGGCGGGGGTGAGGGAGTACGCCTCGTCGATGAACAGCACACCGCCCAGCGCCCGCTCGACCGCCGCCCGCACCCGCGGCGCGGTGTGGCCGATGTACTCGCCGACCAGGTCGGCGCGCGAGACCTCCACCAGGTGGCCCGACGACAGGAGCCCGAGCCGGGCGTAGACCGCCGCGATCAGCCGCGCGATCGTGGTCTTGGCGGTGCCGGGGTTGCCGGTGAAGACCATGTGCCGGGTCGGGGCGGCGATGGGGATGCCCGCCTCCCGGCGCAGCTGCTCGGCCCGCGCCTCGGCGACCAGCAGATGCACCTCGTGCTTGACGTGCTCCAGGCCGATCAGGGCGTCCACCTCGGCCAGCGGGTCGCCGGGCAGCTCCACCCGCCCGGCCGCCGTCAGGCTGTCGGGCACGTCGACCGGCAGGATGAGGTCGAGCGCCTCGTGGTCCTCCACGACGCCGTCCTCCAGCACCCGGCGGGACTGCAGGGCGATGGCGCGGTCGAGCAGGCCCGTCATCAGCCGCGCGTTGGTGTCGCGCGGGCCGCCGCGCAGCAGCGCCCGCACCCGGTCGAGGACGCCCTCGTGCAGCGCGAACCCGCTCTCGGCGGCCTTGGCGCGGAACACCTCCACCAGCTCGTCCTCGGTGAGGTCGGGGAAGCGCACCACCTTGGGGAAGGCGCGGGAGAGGTCGGAGTCGCCCTTGAGCAGCCCGTTGATCGCCGCGTCGGGACCCGACAGCACCACCAGCAGCTCATCCTCGTGCGCCTGGAGGGTGGCCAGCAGGACGTCCAGCGCCTCGCGGTCGCGCGGGGAGTCGGAGTCGCCGAGGGTGTGCGCGTCGGCGACCACCAGCACACCGCCCAGGGCGCGCTCGACCACGCGCCGCACCTTCGGGCCGCTCTCGCTGGTGTACTCGCCGACCAGGTCCGAGCGGTCGACCTCCAGCAGATGCCCGGTCGACAGGACGCCGAGTTCGGCGTAGATCCGGCCGAGGATCCGGGCGACCGTGGTCTTGCCGGTGCCGCGGTTGCCGGTGAACACCAGGTGCCGTGGCCGCGACGGCACCGGCATGCCCGCCTCGCGGCGCAGCCGCGCCGCCTTGGCCTCGGCGACCAGCGCGGCGATCTCCCGTTTGACCGGAGCGATGCCCGCGCAGGCCGCGAGCTCGGCCAGCGGGTCGGCGGAGCGGGCCGGGTCGCCGGGCACCAGCCGGGCCGGCAGGTCCTTCACCGTCACCTTCGCCGCCCGGCGCGCCCGCGCGGAGGCGGCGCACTGGTCGGCGAGGAACTCCACCAGGCGGGCGTTGCGCAGGTTCAGCACCGGCGCGGTGCGGGCCAGCAGCGCCGCCGCCTTGACCGCCACGGTCCTGGCGACGTTCAGCTCCCGCGCCTGCACGGCGCGGATGAACAGCTCGGTGTACTCGCGCTCGCCGAACTCCTTGGTGCGGGCGACACGCAGGCCCTGCACCAGGCCCGGGTTGGCGGCGAACAGCCGCTCGTCGCCGCCCGGGCGGGCCAGCGCCACCACGTCCAGCTTCCTGCTGCGCGCCATGAGGCGCCGCAGCTCCTCCACGACGGCGGGGCCGCACCGCTCATAGGTGAGGATCTTGTCGAGCCCGTCGACGACCAGGAGCTGCCGCCCCTCCAGGCACTCCTTGGCCCTGGCCTGGAGCCACAGCACCGCGTCGGACAGGGGCAGCGAGGCGAACACCTGGTCGGAGACCCACAGGGTCTCGCGGATGCGGCCCGCGTCCATCAGCGCCTGCTCCAGCACCTCCACACCGGTGCCCTTGCCGGTGCCCTCAGGCCCGGCGACCAGCAGCCGCACGGGGCCGCCGCCCTTCACGGCCCGCTCGATCTCCGCGACGAGGCCGGGCTGGCCGAGCAGGACCTGCCCCGCGGCGCTCGCCGGCTCGGCGGCCTCTTCCTCCTCGGCGGCGGGCGCGGCGGCCCCGTCCCGCCTGAGCCGCTCGGCCAGCGGGTTGGGCACCAGGCGGCGGCGCCCGAACAGCCGGCGCAGGTCGGCCTGGAACCAGCGGACCGGGGTGTGCATCGCCGGGTGCGCCGCGTTGTCGGGGAGCCCCTGGACGCAGCCGGTGACCCGCACCGTCATGTCCAGCCAGGCGCGGCAGGCGTCGGCCTCACCGGCGACCAGCAGCCGCGACAGCCAGCCGCGCAGCTCCAGCTGCCAGTTCTCCACCGACCAGTTCTCGCGCAGCGCGCCCATCCGGCGCTCGACCGTCTCATACCTGGCGGCTCCGAGCACCACCGCCAGCTCGGCGGGCGGGACGTTCTGGCCCGCCTGGAGCAGGATCTTGGCGAGGGCCGTCTCCACGGGGTCGGAGGAGATCGTCTCGTGCAGCCGCTCGTGCGCGGCGAGGAACCCGTCGCAGGCCCACTGGAGGTAGCCGACCGTCCCGGCC
>JAFACJ010000048.1 GCA_023425615.1 Actinomycetes bacterium | reverse complement strand
GGTGGGCACTCTGCTGGGTGTCGTGCCCGCCCTCGTCGCACGGCTGCGTGAGCGGGGGGCCAGCGAGCTGGTGGCCGCGGTCGGGCCCGCCATCTGCGGACGCTGCTACGAGGTGCCCGAGCGGATGCGGGACGAGGTGCCCGAGGAGCTGCGCTCCACCACGAGCTGGGGCACCCCGGCGCTCGACCTGCGGGCGGCGATCGCGGCGCAGCTCGACGAGCTGGGCGTCAAGGCGCTGCACGACGATCGCTGCACCCTGGAGACCCCGGAGCTGTACTCCTATCGCCGCGACGGTGTCACCGGGCGGTTCGCGGGTTACATCTGGCTCTCTCGATAAGGGGAAATGGCTACCCTTAAGCCATGAAGCGCGGGGAAAAGCCGTTTCCCGGGCGTTATCCCATCGGGCAGGGCGAGGCCGAACTGCTCCGCGACGCCGACCGGGACAACGGCTGGGTGATCAACATCCAGGGGGTGCCCCAGTCCTATGTCGATCTGGACGATCCCACCCATCTGGACTTCGAGTACATGCGGCTGCTCGGCGACGTCGTCGACCGCCTGCCCGGCGGCCCCCTGGACGCCGTCCACATCGGGGGAGCCGGCTGCACCCTGGCCCGCTACATCGCCGCGACCCGGACCGGCTCCCGCCAGATCGTCTACGAGCTCGACGAGGCGCTCGTCCAGCTCGTCCGCGAGCAGTTCTCCCTCAAGTCCGTCCGGGGCCTGAAGGTCAGGGTCGGCGACGGGCGCGCCGGCCTCGCCGCGCTGCCCGACGCCTCCGACGACCTCATCGTCGTCGACGCGTTCTCCGGGGCGCGGATGCCGCTCGCGCTCGCCTCCGTCGAGTTCGCCGGCGACGCGGCGCGGGTCCTGCGCGAGAACGGCGTCTACCTCGCCAACATCGCCGACGGCACCGGCCTCGGCTTCACCCGCAGGTTCGCCGCCACCCTCGCCGAGGTCTTCCCCCACACCCTCCTGCTCGGCGAACCCGCGGTCCTGCGCGGACGGCGCTTCGGCAACCTCGTCCTCGCCGGATCCCGCGCGCCGCTGCCCATCGCCGGGCTGACCCGCGCCGGCGCGGGCAAGGCGATACCCGCCCGCTGCATGGACACCGCCGACCTGGCCCGCTTCAGCGCCGGACACCGGCCGATCCGGGACGGCGACCGGGTCTCCGTCCCGGTACCGCCCCCCGCCGTGTTCGGACGGGGCTGACTTGAGCCGGCCGAGACTGCGGGAACGCTGGCGGTACTGGTTCGACAACACGATGGCGCGCGGCACCCCCGCGCTGATCGGCTGGCTCGGCCTGGCGTCGGCGGTGCTCGTCCTCGTCGTCGCGACGCTCGCCGCGCTGCTGGCGCCCCACGACGCCGACGAGAACGGCGACTGGCCGGGACTGGTGTGGCGGAGCCTGCTGCGCACCCTGGACCCCGGCACGATGGGCGGCGACACCGGCACCGCGCCGTTCCTCGGCCTGATGCTCACCTCCACCGTCGGCGGCATCTTCATCGTCAGCGCCCTCATCGGCGTGCTCACCAACGGCCTGGAGAACAAGATCGCCGAGCTGCGCAAGGGCCGCTCCCGGATCATCGAGCAGGACCACACCGTGATCCTCGGCTGGTCGGACCAGGTGTTCACGGTGCTGGCCGAACTGGCCGAGGCCAACCAGAGCCGGCAGCGCTCCTGCGTGGTGGTCCTCGCCGACCTGGACAAGGTGGAGATGGAGGACGCCATCCGCGCCCGCGTCGGCGACCTGGGCCGCACCCGGGTGGTGTGCCGGCACGGCAACCCCCTCAAGGTCGCCGACCTGGAGCTCGTCAGCCTCGACACCGCCCGCTCGGTGGTGGTGCTGGCGCCGCCGGAGGACGACCCCGACATCTACGTCGTGAAGGTGCTGCTGTCGCTCGGCAACCGCTCCTGGGACCGTCCCGAACGCCTCCCGCACATCGTCGCCGCCGTCCAGGACCCCTCCAACCTGCCGGCGGCGCGGCTGGCGGCGGGGCCGTCCGCGCGGGTCATCGACGCCGACGACATCGCGATCCGGCTCGTCGTGCAGGCGCACCGGCAGTCCGGCCTGTCCACCGTCTACACCGACCTGCTGGACTTCAAGGGCCACGAGTTCTATCTGCGCCCCGAACCGTCGCTGACCGGGACGACGTTCGGCGAGGCGCTGTGCGCCTACGAGCTCGGCGTCCCGGTGGGGCTGCGCGACTCCTCCGGCGTCTTCCTCAACCCGCCGATGGACACCGAGCTGACCGGCGAGGAGGAACTCGTCCTCCTGGCCGAGGACGACGTCCTCATCAAGCTCGCCAGGCACCGGCCGCGGATCTTCCGGGAGGCCGTCGCCGACCCGCCGCCCCCGCACCCCACGCCGCCGCCCGAGCACACCCTGATCCTCGGCTGGAACGGCCGCGGCCCCAAGGTCATCACCATGCTCGACGAGTTCGTCCAGCCCGGCTCCACCGTCGAGCTCGCCACCCGCTGCCCCGACCCGCGCGCCTCGCTGGCACCGCTGGAGAACCTGACGGTCGGCTACACCCACTGCGACCCCACCGACCGCTCCCGGCTCGAAGGGCTGGACGTCGGCTCCTACCAGAAGATCATCGTGCTGGCCGACGCGGACGCCGACCCCGACCACGCCGACGCCCGCACCCTGATCACCCTGCTGCACCTGCGGGACATGGAGGAGCGCCAGTGCCTGGACTACGGCATCGTCAGCGAGATCCACGACGACGCCAACCGCGAGATCGCCCAGGTCACCCGCGCCGACGACTTCGTGGTCAGCGAGCGCCTCATCAGCCTCCTGCTCACCCAGCTCAGCGAGAACCGCCACATCTACGACGTGTTCCACGATCTGCTCGACCACCGCGGCTCGGAGATCTACCTGAAACCGGCGGGCGACTACCTGCTCCCCGGGCGCGAGGCGAACTTCGCCACCCTCCTGGAAGCCGGCCGGGCCCGCGGCGAGACCGTCATCGGCTACCGCCTCCAGGCGGAGTTCCACGTCTCACCCCACTACGGCGTGTACCTGAACCCCGTCAAGACCGCCCCCCTCACCCTGAACGAGAACGACCTCGTCATCATCATCGCCGAGGCGGGCGGCGGCCCCCTGCCCCGATGACCAGCCCCGGCCGCCGCGTGCCGCGTTAGCCTGGCGCTTACCTTGGGGCGGTTACGGTGAGCGCGACCTTCTCGGACCGGGGACAAGGAGCCGGTGTTGGGTGTGATCGGTGTCGGGCAGGCGGTCGTGCTGGGCGTCGTGGAGGGGGTGACCGAGTTCCTTCCCGTCTCCTCCACCGGGCATCTGAAGATCGTCGAAGGGGCCATGGGGATCCCGGTGGACGACGACGCGGTGGTGGGGTTCTCCGCGGTGATCCAGACCGGCGCGATCGCCGCCGTGCTCGTCTACTTCGCCAAGGACATCCTGCGTCTCGCCTCGGCGTGGGGGCGGGGGCTGACCGACCGGCGGGCACGCGCCGAACGCGACTCGCGGTTCTCCTGGTGGGTGGTGTGGGCGACGGTCCCGATCGTGGCGGTCGGGCTCGCCGCCAAACCGCTCATCGACGGGCCGCTCGCCTCGCTGTGGGTGGTGGCCGCCTCCCTCGTGGGAGGCAGCGCCGTCATGTGGCTCGCCGAACGGCGCGCGGCGTTCGGGCGCGGCGAGGGCGACATCACCTTCGCGGACTCGATGATCGTCGGCACGTCGCAGATCCTCGCGCTGCTGTTCCCCGGCTTCTCCCGCTCGGGCGCGACGCTGTCCGCCGGGCTGCTGCGCGGCCTCGACCGGGTGGCGGCGACGCGGCTGTCGTTCTTCCTGTCGATCCCGGCGCTCACCGGGGCCGGGCTGTATGAGCTGAAGGACGCGCTGGGCACGGGCGTCGGCGCCGCCGCGCTCGTCACGGGCACTGCCGTGTCGTTCGCCGTCGCCTACGCCTCGATCGCCTGGCTGCTGCGGTACGTCGCCCGGCACACGTTCGGGCTGTTCATCGGCTACCGGCTCGCGGTGGCCGCCGCCTTGGTCGGGCTTCTGGCGGCGGGACGCCTTTGAACCGGCCGGAGCGCCGCGTCCTACGATGAGAGATGTGACCGTGCGGCTCCTCGTCGTGGAGGACGACCAGGCCATCGGCTCGGAGCTGGCCGAGGCGCTGGCCGGGCACGGGTACGAGGTCGTCCTCGCCGAGACGGGGGAGCTGGCGCTGGCGGCTGCCGCCGAACGGCAGCCCGATCTGATCCTGCTGGACCTGGGGCTGCCCGACATCGACGGGGTGGAGCTGTGCCGGCGGCTGCGCGGGATGCTGCCCCCGGCGGTGATCGTGGTGCTGACGGCGCGGACCCGGGAGTTCGAGGTGGTCGTCGCGCTGGACGCGGGCGCCGACGACTATCTGACCAAGCCGTTCCGGCTCGCGGAGCTGCTGGCCAGGCTGCGGGCGCATCTGCGCAGGCAGCAGGCGGCGCCGGAGGAGCGGGTCGTGGAGGTGGGGCGGCTGCGCCTCGACCTGGCGGCGCGGCGGGCGCTGCTGGACGGCGCCGAGGTGGAGCTGCGGCCCAAGGAGTTCGACCTGCTGGCGGCGCTGGTCACCCGGGCCGGGCAGATGGTCACCAGGGAGCAGCTCATGGACGAGGTGTGGGACGTGAACTGGTTCGGCTCCACCAAGACCCTGGATGTCCATGTCTCGGCGCTGCGCCGCAAGCTCGCCCTGCTGGGCGAGGACCCGCGGCGCATCACCACGCTGCGGGGGCGCGGCTACCGCTATGAGCCGGAGGTGTGAGCGGAGGGCTCCTCCTCGGCGGGCAGCAGCAGGGTGAACACCGGTGGACGGGGGCTGTGCAGGACGAGGCGGCCGCCCTCGGCCTCGGCCAGGGAGCGGGCGAGCGCCAGCCCGATGCCGTGGCCCGCCTCGGCCGTGCCGCCGGACGGGCCGCCCGTGCCGGTGCGGCGGGCGAAGATGTCCGG
>JAFACJ010001073.1 GCA_023425615.1 Actinomycetes bacterium | reverse complement strand
TCGTAAGGGATCTCACGGTCGGAGGCCTCCGCCCCGCATGACCTGGGAGCACCTGTGGCACAGCCGCATTTCGACCTCGTCCTGACCGGCGGGACGATCGCCAACGCCGACGGCGTCTTCCGCGGCGACCTGGCGGTCTCCGGCGGACGGATCGCCGGGGTCTGGCCGACCGGATCCGCACCCGCGTTCGAGGCAGGGGAGGTGCGGGACTGCACGGACCTGTGGATCCTCCCCGGCGGCGTCGACCCGCACGTCCACGTCGGCATCACCTTCGGCGACGTCCGAACCGAGGAGGGCCACGCCGAGTGCACCCGTGCGGCGCTCGCCGGCGGTACCACCACGATCGCCGACTTCGCGATCCCCCGCCCGGGACAGGACCCGCTGTCGGCGGTCCTGGAACGGCAGGAGGCGGCACGGAAGGGCTCCCTCGCCGACTACGTCCTGCACGGCTGCTTCACCGACGCGCACGCCGGAGACACGGCGCAGATCGACGACATGGTCGGTCTCGGCGTGCGCACCATCAAGGTCTACACGACTTACCGCGGCGAGATGATGGCCGACGACAAGATGATCGCCGAGGTGATGCGCGGGCTCCGGCGGCACGGCGGGCTGACCTACGTCCACGCCGAGGACAACACCGAGATCGAGCGCCTCATGGCCGGGCTCGCGGCGCGGGGGCCGATCCCCTACGAGAAGATCATCGAGGCCAGGCCGGAATCCGCGGAGAACACCGCGGTCGCCCACGTGATCGACCTGGCCCGCCAGAACGACGCGCCGGTGTACTTCGTCCACCAGTCGACGGCGACCGCCCTGGAGCTCACCCGGGCGGCGCGGGCCGCGGGCGTCCCGGCGTTCTCCGAGGTCTGCCCCCACTACACGCTGCTCGATGAGTCGTTCTACGAGGGACGGGCGGGCGAGTGCTTCACCTGCTGCCCCCCGCTCCGCAACCGCGCGACCGTGGACGCCGTCATGGCCAAGGTGGTCTCCGGCCATGTGGACACGATCGCCAGCGACCACTGCGCCTTCTGGCACGGGCACAAGGCACCGGACGCCAGAGCGCACGACCTGGAACGGATGCCCTTCGGCATGCCCGGCGTGCAGACACGGCTTCCGCTCGTCCTGTCCGAACTCGTCGTCCACCGCGGGCTCCCGATGTCGCTCGCGGTCGAACTGCTCAGCGCGGCGCCGGCGCGGCTGAGCGGCGTCTACCCGCGCAAGGGCGTCGTGCGGGTCGGCTCGGACGCCGACCTGGTCCTGTGGAGTAGCGAGGGCGAGACGCGCATCACCGCCGACGGCCTCCTCCAGCACAGCGACTACACCCCCTTCGAAGGGTGGCAGGTGCACGGACGGATCGAGGCCGTCATCCGCGGCGGCGTCGTGGTCCACGGCGAAGGGGCGGTCGATGACATCCCCCTGGGCCGCATCGTCGGATCCGGCCCGATCGCCGTCTGAGCGTTTCCGCCGGACAACAATCGAAGGAGCTGTCTTTCATGGCGCGTGTAGTCATTCTGGGGAACACCCCCAGCACCCGGTTCTTCCTCCGCCAGGGGCTGGGCGTCCAGCAGATCGAGATCGTGGGTTTCGCTCCCGGAGCGGACCGCGACCACCTGCCCTATGCCATCGAGTACGGCTCGGGCACGTCACGGTTCAAGGGCACCGCCGAGATCCAGGAGGACGTGCTGGTCCTGGCGGGCCGGTACGGGCGAGGCGGACTGCGGCATGACCGGATCCCGCTGCTCGACGCCGGCACCGGGGACGTCGGTGGACCGGCACCCGACGTCGTCGTGCTGTCGGAGGACTGGGAGGGGAGGGTCCCCGCCGGGCTGCTCAAGTCGTCACCCCGGCTGATCGGGTTCGGCGGGGTGCCCCATATGGGAGAACTCGATCTCGTCCGGGTGCGGCCGGCTCCGCTGTGGGCCGTGCAGACGATCGTGTCGGCGCTGTACCAGCTGTCGGAGGTCACGAGCGTGTCGGTCACGAGCCGGGGAGGGACGTCCGGTCTCCCCTCCCGGCGATCGGCGCTGCTCGCCGCCCGCGGAGACCTCCCCGGCCAGGTCTGCCACCCCTGGACCGCGACCCTGGACCCGGGCATCGGAGTGCTCGGGACGGACGTGGTGGAGGAATCGTCCGACAGGGTCACGACCTCTGTCCTGCACGTCACTCTGGAGCAGAAGACCGGCCAGGACCAGGTCCTCCGCCGCCTGAAGTCGGCAGCGCGCCGCGCGCGGCTCGACCTGAGGACCGGACCGGTCGGCGGCCGCGATGCCTCCGGGCTCCCGTCGGTCGTGATCGACCTGTCCGCTGTCCAGGTGGACGCCCGCTCGATCACCGTTCCCTTCTTCTGCGACTCCCGGACCGTCGAGGCGGCCCTCGCCTGCGATTTGGTGACGGCGCCGGTGTGACGGTGGCCCCCGTGGAAACCGTCACGGACGTCGTCCCTCCGCGGGCCGGGTCATGCGTAGACCTTGAGGGTCCATTCGCCCATCGGGTCGGGGTGCTTCATCAGGCGTGCGGTCTGGTTGAGCACGTCGTACTTGACGGCGGTGACCAGCCTCATGCCCTCCTGGCTCGCGGGGAGGCCGGTGACGGGGCGGCCGGTCAGCGACGGTGTCGGGGCGGGCCGGATGAGCTGCGGCGTCCTCCCCTCCGAGGGGGGCAGGAACGCGAACACCGTGCCGGTGCCGAGGGCGACGGCGGCCGCGCCTGCGGCAAGGCGGCGACGGCGGCCGCGCCTGACCCTGCGCCGGACCTGGTCGAGGCGGTCGGCGGGGTGCTCGATCCCGGTGCCCGCGGCCTCCATGGTCGCGCGAAGGTCGCGCATACTGGGTGACATCTCAAAGGCTCCTGTTCGCGACGGTCTCGATGATCTCCGGGTCGATCCGGAGCTTGGCCAGTGCCTTGCCGGCCTGGCTCTTCACGGTTCCGGCCGAGCAGCCGAGGACGTCCGCGACCTGCGCCTCGGTCAGGTCCTCGAAGAAGCGGAGCACCAGCACGGTCCGCTGGCCGCGGGGCAGCCGTCCGAGCGGAAGCGGCTCGGCCACGGGGATCTCACCACGCCAGCGCCGCCGCGTCCGGGCAACCGCCTGGGTGACATCTCGGCTGCCATCGGGGAGGTGGCCCGCGACTACGGCTATCCGGTCAACACCGAGTTCGGCGGCCACGGCATCGGCCGCACCATGCACGAGGAGATCCATGTCCCCAACAAGGGCAGGGCGGGCCGCGGCCTGAAGCCCCGGCCGGGGCTGACCCTCGCGCTCGAACCCTGGTTCGCGCGGACGACCGACCGGATCATCTACGACGCCGACGGCTGGACCATCCGGTCGGCAGACGGCTCACGCACGGCCCACTCCGAGCACACGATCGCCATCACCGAGGACGCCGCCCTGGTGCTCACCCGGCGGGAGTCGGAGAACCCGGCGACGCGTGCCGAAGCCTCAGCGCCTGGCGATCACGACGCACCGCTGCACGGGGAGCCTCAAGGCCCGGTCTGGCTCCATCCGACCGTGCTGGTCGCGGTAGCGGATGAGGTGGGCGAAGCGGAGGGCGGGCCGATGTGCGTCGCCCGAGCCCGCTGCTACGCCATGGCCGCCGACGTCGGTCCTGGCATGAGGGTGGTTTTCCGGAGGAAATATCCTTTCCGAGGAAGGCGTCGAACCTGTCTGGAGTGTCGCGATGGCGGTGTTGGTCCTTGGCGGCACGGCCGAGGCGCGGGAGTTGGCGGTGCTGCTCCAGGAGCGGGGTGTGCCGTTCACGTCGTCGCTGGCGGGCCGGGTGGCGCGGCCGAGACTTCCCGTCGGCGCGGTGCGCGTCGGGGGGTTCGGCGGGGTCGAGGGGCTCTCCGGCTATCTCAGCGAGCACGGCGTGACCGCCGTCGTCGACGCCACGCATCCCTTCGCCGCGGGTATCTCGCGGAACGCCGTCGCCGCCTGCGCGCGGACGGGTGTGCCGTTGCTGCGGCTGGAGCGGCCGGGCTGGGAGACGGCGCCGCAGAGCGCGTCCTGGGTCTGGGTCGACACGCACGGCGAGGCGGCCGAGGCGGCGGCCGGGCTGGGGCGCGCGCCGTTCCTGACGACGGGGCGTCAGGCGATCGGGCACTTCCTGGGGCCGCTGGCCGGGCACGCCGCGGTCGTC
>JAFACJ010001065.1 GCA_023425615.1 Actinomycetes bacterium | reverse complement strand
GTCATGCCCACCGAACCCGGGACGGCGCGTCGGCCGGGCGTGGTGTGCTTGCCGGGCTTGAGTGGTGTGCCTGTGGGGCGGCTGGTACGCCTGCGGGGTGCGTTGGTGTGTCCAGCGGACCTGGGCGGTGTCCATCGAGGTCGGGGTGGGGTGGCGGAAATGAGTGATGCCCCCGTCAAGCCCGGATGGGATGGCGGGGGCACCTGGGCGTCCCGAGGTCAGGGCGCCGGGGCGCCGGGGCGCCGGGGGTCAGGTGGTGTAGGGGAGGTGCTTGATGCCGTTGATGAAGTTGGAGAAGAGGCGGTCGGGGGTGCCGGCCTGGATGTCGGGGAAGGCGGTGAAGAGGCGGCGGAACATGACGTTGACCTCGCGGCGGGCCAGGTGGGCGCCGAGGCAGAAGTGGGGGCCGGGGCCGCCGAAGCCGACGTGGGGGTTGGGGGAGCGGGTGATGTCGAAACCGTCGGGGTCGGTGAAGACCTTCTCGTCGCGGTTCGCCGAGTTGTAGAAGAGGACGATCTTCTCGCCCTCCTTGATCTCGTGCTCGTTGAGCAGGGTGTCGCGGGTGGCGGTGCGGCGCATCCAGATCACCGGGGAGACGAAGCGGACGATCTCCTCGATCGCGGTGCCGATGCGGCCGTCGTAGTCGGCGAGGAGGAGGGAGCGCTGCTCGGGGAAGCGGGTGAACAGGTGCATGCCGTGGGCGATGGCGTTGCGGGTGGTCTCGTTGCCGGCGACGGCCAGCAGGATGAAGAAGGAGCCCATCTCCTGGTCGGTGAGGGACTCGCCGTCGATGTTGGCGTTGACCAGCAGGGAGACGAGGTCGTCGCCGTCGCCGCCCTTGCGTTCGCGGGCCAGTTCCTGCACGAGGTTCTGCAGGGTCTCGCCCGCCTCCATGAGCTTGCCGAGCATCGCGAGGCCGTCGCCGACCGGCAGGTATTCGGGGTCGTTGCCGGCCAGGATGACGTTGGAGGCCTCGAAGACCGTCGGGTAGGCGGACTCGGGGATGGCCATCATGTCGCAGATGATCTTCAGCGGGAGGCGTGCCGCGACGTCGAGGACGAAGTCGCCGGTGCCCTTGCCCGCCTTGAGGTCGTCGATGATCCCCCCGGCGACGGTCTCGACCTGGTCCTCGAACCGCTGGATCATCTTGGGGGAGAAGGCGCGGGAGACGATCCGCCGGATCTTGGCGTGGCGCGGGTCGTCCATGACGATCATCGAGCCGAAGTACTCGTGGACGTCGCCCGGCATGTCGGGGATGCTGATCGCGCCCTTGCCCGAGCAGAAGTCCTGCGGGCGGCGGGAGGCCTCGACGACGTCGGCGTGGGTGACGATCGCCTTGTAGCCCGGACCCTGCGGCAGGATCTCGATGTCGGGCTCCTCGAAGGTCACCAGCGTGGGGTTCTCGCGGAGGCGCTGGAACGCCGCGTTGCGCTCGGCGAACGGCAGCTTCCAGAATGACCAGTCGGTCAGGTTGATGTCCTCGACTTCGAGCATGTCTCGACCCTCACTAGAACAGCATTCGGTTACGTCATCATGCCAAAGATCCGACGTACGCCGTACGTGTGCTGGGTCACACCCAGCCGAGGACCGCGGCGTTCACCTTCTCCGGCCGCTCGACCTGGAGGAAGTGCCCGGCGTCCGGTACGAGCTCCGTCCGCGAACCCGGTGGCAGATGGTCGAGGAGCGCGCCGTCCAGGCCGATCACGTCGGCTCCCAGGCACCCGTCGTCGGCTCCGTGCAGGTAGAGGAGGGGGACGGTGCCGGGCCCGTCGGCCGCCTTCTGCGCGGCGGCGTACCGCACCAGATGGCGTGACGGGTCGAGCATCGCCCGGTAGTAGCCGATCGCCGCCGCCTTGTTCTCGGGGGTGCCCAGCGCCGCGAAGACGGGGGAGAGGTCCTCGTCGTGGCCGGGCGACCAGTCGCGCCACAGGCCGGCGATGAACCCGTCGTCGAGGACCATCTCGGCCAGCGGCGTCTGGAAGAGGAAGATGTAGAACGATCGCTTGAGCTGCTCGTAGGAGAAGAAGCCGCCGAGCAGCGCGTTGATCGGGGGCAGTGCCATCGTCACCGCACGCCGCCAGCGCTCGGGGGCCGCGGCCAGGGCGCCGTAGGTGGCGGCCGCGCCCCAGTCGTGGCCGACGATGATCGCCGATTCGTCGCCGCCGAACGCCTCGTGCAGGGCGTTGGCGTCGGAGGCCAGGGCCCCGGTCTGGTAGGCGCCGTCCGCGGGGATCGAGGTGGGCGCGTATCCCCGCAGGTAGGGGGCGACGACCCGGTAGCCGGCCTCCGCCAGGGCGGGGCGCAGATGGCGCCAGCTGTGCGGGGTGTCGGGGAAGCCGTGGAGCAGCAGCGCCAGCGGCCCCCGGGAGGGGCCCGACACCAGGCAGGCGAACTCCAGCCCGTTCGCTTCGATCGTCGTGATCTCGCTCATGGCGCCGACGCTACCCCGCACGGCCGCCGAGGAGAACCCGGTTCTGCTCTCGCCTCCCCTGTGGCCTTCGGATATCGTTGCATCAAGTGAGATTTACGCATGATTTAGTTTTTGAAGCTGAGTAAATCCACGAAATAAGTCGTTCGACCGCATGAGGAAGCCGTGATGACCGACTCCCAAGCAGCAGCCAGAGACCACCTGTG
>JAFACJ010001037.1 GCA_023425615.1 Actinomycetes bacterium | reverse complement strand
GGCGGCGGCGCTGGGCCTCGCCGACAGGATCGCGCCGACCGGTACCGAACGCCGGGCGGCGCTCGCCTGGGCGGCGGAGATCGCCGCGGGAGCGCCGCTCGCGGTCCGGGCGATCCGCCGCACCCTGCGCGCCGGCCTCGCCGACGCCGTCGAACGGGCGCTGGAGACGGAGATCACCGAGCAGGTGCGGCTCTGGGAGACCGAGGACGGCCGCGAGGGGATCGCGGCGAGCCTCGAACGCCGCGATCCCCGGTTCACCGGCCGGTGAGCACCGGCTCAGGGCAGTGCGAGAACGATGAACTCACCCGCCATCGCGGGCCGGTCCGAGCCCTCCAGTTCGATGACGAGTTCCATCCGGTACCGCACACCCTCTCCCCGGGACTCGGCGCCGGTCAGCCTGCCGCGCATCCGGATGCGGGCGCCCTCGACGACGGGGCTGATGAAGCGCAGCCTGTCCATCCCGTAGTTGACACCGCTGCCGCGGCCGGTCACGTCGAAGATCTCGCTCAGCAACTGGGGGACCATCGACAAGGTCAGGTACCCGTGCGCGATCGTCCTGCCGAACGGCCCGTCGGCGGCGCGCTCGGCGTCGACGTGGATCCACTGGTGGTCGCCGGTCGCCTGGGCGAAGTCGTCGATCCGCGCCTGATCGATCGTCAGCCAGGGCCCCGGGCCCAGTTCCAGCCCCACGGCGGCGGCGAGGCCGTGCATGTCGATGACCTTCCGGAGGGGCTGCGTCTCGCTTATTTCTAGTGTCATAATTATCATTATTACCCGAAGTAATGCCCGTCGCCAGAGGTGGGAGGACAGAAGATGAACGACGACACGACACGGCTCGACGGCAGGACGGCACTGGTGACCGGGGCCGCGGCCGGAATCGGCGCCGGCATCGCCGTGGCGCTGGCACGGCGGGGCGCGGCGGTGGTGCTCGTCGACAACGACGAGGCGACGCTGGAGCGGACGGTCGCCGGCCTCACCGAACACGGCCGCACCGTGCGCGGCGTCGTCGCCGACGTCAGGGAGCGCGCCTGCGCCGAGACCCTGCGCGCCGCCGTCGGAGAGTTCTCCGGCGGGAGGCTCGACGTGCTGGTCAACAACGTGGGCGATCATCGCCCCTGGGGCCCGTTCGCGCAGACCACCGAGGAGGACTGGACCGCCGTGTACCAGGTGAACTTCGAGCACGTGCTGCGCGTGACCCGCGCCTTCCTGCCGTCGATGATCGAGCGGCGGCGCGGGTCGATCATCAACGTCTCATCCGTCGAGGGACTCCGCGGCGTGCCGCACTGCACCGTCTACGCCGCGCTCAAGGCGGCCGTGCTGAACTTCACCGCCGGGCTGGCCACCGAGGTGGGGCAGTACGGCGTCCGCGTCAACGCCCTCGCCCCCGACGTGACCGACACGCCCCAGTTCCCCCTGCACCGGCTCATCGCGCCCCGGTACCAGGACCAGATCCCCCGCTGGGTGCCGCTCGGCCGCTTCGGCACCCCCGAGGACCACGGCGACGTCGCGGCGTTCCTCGCCTCCGACGCGGCGCGCTGGGTGACGGGTCAGACCATCAAGGTCGACGGCGGAACGATGGCGTCGCCCGGCTGGCTGCGCCGCGACGAGCACCGCTTCACCAACGTCCCCCGCGACTTCATCTGAGCGCGGAGCTCACTCGGGCCACTGGATGCGGGAGGCGAGGACCGTGGGATACCTGTCGGCGACGAATCGGCGGCCCGCGGTGAGGTGGCGGAGCATCGCCTTCGCCGCGGCGTCCGTGTCGCCGGACTCCAGGGCGTCGACAATCCTGGTATGGGCGCGGACGACTTCCTCGAATTCCTTAACGGTGTAGGGCACACCGCTGGAGGCGCCGTCACCGATCACTTTCAGCGCGTTGACGAACATGCTGATGATGTGGCTGTCGGCGGCGTCGGCCACCCCGGCGTGGAACCGCGCATTCTGCGCCCAGAACTCCTGCGGTTCGTCAAAGCTGCCGGACATGATCTCGATCGAATCACGCAACTCGGCTATTTGTGCGGGAGTGATGCGCTCCGCGGCGAGATGGGCCATCATCGGCTCAAGCGCGAGCCGGGCGTCGGAGACGTCCTCCAGCGTCATCTGCTGGAACTGGAGCATCATGGCGAGCTGCTCGGCGAACTCCTCGGGCTCGGGCCGGCGCACGACGGGGCCGCCGCCGGGACCGGTCCTGATGACGATGAGGCCCCAGACCTCCAGCAGGCGGAGCGCCTCGCGCAGTGTCGCCCGCCCGACCTGGAGCTGGGCGAGCATGGCGCCCTCATGCGGCAGCCGCGCGCCTTCCTCGAACTCGCCGTCGATGATCGAGGTGGCGAGGTGCCGCGCCAGCCTCTCCGAGGCTTTCGGGGCGCGCTGTTTGAATGCGGGCATCGCGACGTCCTTCACCCTTAGAATTATATGCATAATTCGGCGACTCTCGATCCGCTGTGGCTCTCGTGTCGTGCGGGGAACATCACATAGGCGGCAATCTCCTTTGCCGGCGGCCTTGCGGACGGCAAAAAGAGCGGCCATGGCGCGGCGGACCCACGATCCGGCGTCATACGGCCTCGGGAAAACGCGGGTGACCGCGCCGGGGGCGGCACGTGATCCGCGCCCTAGCGGCCGGGGAATTTCCGCACGCGCGCGCTCTTGATAGCTGTTTGTCCGCAGTTCGGTCGGCGGGCGCGCGGGGCGGCGCGCCCGCTCGCCGAACGCCGGTGGGG
>JAFACJ010001008.1 GCA_023425615.1 Actinomycetes bacterium | reverse complement strand
GGGCTGCTGGTCTGGGCGGGCGGCGCCGCGCGGCCCGTGGCCGGGGTCGTGCTCGACGGCAGGCGGCTGACCGCGCCGGACGGCGGGCGGGGACGCGACCGCGCCTCGGCCTTCGGCAGGGACATGACCGCCTACGAGGCGAGACTCGGCGCGCGGCCGGTGCTCGAAGCGGTGCCCGCCGGAGGCGCCTCCATGGTCGGAGCGGTCACGATAACCGCGCCTTCGCACGGTTGACCTATTTCAAGATCCACCGTAAAGAACGTGTGAACTCATTACGGACAGACTAGAACGACTGGTAACGTCCGCGCTGGCAGTTGCCTGTGTCACTCTGCCCCCGTCTGGGCCCTTGCGTACGCTCTGTGCGCGGAGAAGGATGGCGAAACGCCGGAACGGCATACGGCAGGAGTGGCTTTCACTACGCTAGTGCTACCCGAGGGTCGGAGAGGTGCGGTGTTCGCGTGGATCGCTGTGCGCTGTTCATAGACGCCGGCTACCTGCTGTCCGACGGGGCGATGGCGGTGCATGGGACCCGCCACCGCGAGCAGGTCTCCTGGGATTTCGACGGACTGCTCAAACTGCTCGGCGAACTCGCGCGCGAGCACGCGGGAATGCCCCTGCTGCGCTGCTACTGGTATGAGTCGACGGTCGAGGGCAGGCGCGGTCCCGAGCACGAGGCGCTGGCCGACCTGCCGGGGCTGAAGCTGCGGCTGGGCCGCAGCCGCCCGGGCCGCCGCGACGGCGCCGACACCGAACTCCACCGCGACCTCATGACGCTGTCCCGCAACCAGGCCATCGCCGACGCGATCGTCATCAGCGGCGACGAGGACCTGGTGAGCGTGCTGTCCGACGCCCAGGACCTCGGTGTCCGGGTCACCGTCGTGCATGTCGCGGTCGACGGCAACTGGACGATCTCGCGGCTGCTGCGCCAGGAGTGCGACGACCTCATCGAGCTCGGCTCCGGCCAGCTCCGCCCGTACGTCAACCTGCTGTCGGCGGGGGTGGACCGGCCGCTGGACACCGGCCCGTCGCCGCTGGCCAACGGGCACGCCGACACCAACGGCTCCACGCCGCCCGCGGTCCTGCAGATGCTGCAGAGCAGCGCGCACTCCTCGACGGGCCTCACCCCGACGCACTCGCCCTCCCCGCCCACACCCGCTCCCGCACCGGCGTCCGTCCCCCAGCTGACGTCGCAGGTCGGCGGGCCGAGCGTGCTGAACGGCCTCACGTTCGGGTCCACGGCGCCGGATCCTCCGGTGCAGCCGAGCTATCTGAGCTCGGCGTTCGGCTCCCTCCCCACCACGACGTCCACCGGGCCGACCCCGATCCCCTCCCCGCTGTCCCCGCCGACGTCGACGTCGCCGTCCGTCCCGATGTCCACGCCGTCCGTCCCGATGTCCACACCGTCCTACCCGGGGCTGCCGCCGACGCCGCAGACGCCGTCCGCGGTGCAGCCGTCCTACATCCAGCCGCAGTACGGCTCCACCTACACGGGCCCGCAGTCCCTGGTGCCGCAGCAGCCCGTCTCCTCCGGCCCGTCGCTGGCGGACGCGGTGCAGGCCGCGCACACCGAGGGCCAGGACTTCGGCGAGTCGGTGGCCCGCGACGCCCCCGCGCTGTGGCTGGAGGCGGTGCTGGCCCGCAAGCCGCGCATGCCCTCTGACCTGGAGGCGCGTCTGCTGCAGGGCTCCGCGCTGCCCATCGACTTCCTGCTGCACGATGAGGTGCGGCACGCCCTGCGGCGCGGTTTCTGGGACGCCCTGGAGCGCGCCCGCCGCTGACGCGGGTTTAAACGATCTTGAGGATTCCTCCAGTTTCGGTGGCGACTCGCGGGTAACGTCATAGCCGTGACCCACGTGACGGAAGCCGATCTCGACGATCTGGAGTTCGACGGACTGCGGACCGGCCAGCACCGTGTCGCCGCTCTGCGCCTCGCGGAACTTGCCGACCAGGCCACCGGAGCCGGAGGAGTCTCCCGCGCCAAGGTGCTGCTACGGGCAGGTGAGCAGTTCCAGCACGCAGGCGACCACGAGCGCGCCGCGGAGGTGTACCGCCAGGCCATCGAGGACGGCGGCGAGGTGTACGGAGACCCCCGTGTCTACCTCGCCGACGCCCTGCTGAAGCTGGGCGACAACGCCGGGGCGCTGGACCTCCTGGCGCAGGTCAGGGACAGCCGCCCCAGCGACCCCGAGGTCTACCGCAGCGTCGCCGAGGTGCTGTACGAGCACGGAGACCTCCTCGGCGCGCACACCTGGTCCACCGAGGGCGCCGACCTCATCCTCGCCCAGCCCGAGCACGACCGCGGCGACGCCGCCGACAGCCTCGAAGGGCTGCTGCGGCTGCGCTTCCGCGCACGCGTGGACCTGGGGCGCCCCGAGGACGAGTACGACGCCCTCCTCGACGCCTGAGGCGTCCCTCAGCGGGCCAGCGGAGCCCGGTGCAGCACGGTCAACGCGGTCGGCCCCGACGGAGTGCGCCAGACGACTTCGTCGGGGGAGACCGTCGCGACCGCGTTGACGAACCAGGGTCCGTCGGTCAGCCGCCAGCGCAGTGGCGGACGGGGCACCCGCGCGGTCTTGGCGACGAGCCGCGCGGGAACGTTCCCCCACACCAGCGCCGCCAGCCGGTTGGCCCACCGGAACCGCGCGGCCAGCGGGTTGCGGAAGGGAGAGCAGACGATCTGGTTGATCGGCAGGCCCTTGACCCGCGCCAGATAGCTGTAGTGCACGTCGCCGCCGAGGAAGGAGACATGGGCCGGCGCCTTGCCGCGCCGCCCCTGCACCACCTCGATGACGGCCTTGGCGACCGCCTCGAAGCTGTCGCCGAAGGCGGCCCAGTGCTCCAGGTCGATCGCCTGGCGGAGCTTCTCCCCGAAACCGTTCCTGGTCTGGTCGCGCTTCCTGCCGCCGGCGGAGATCTTCTCGTTCCACGCCTCGGCGTGGTGGATGACGGGCGGCAGCAGGAACGGCAGCGAGCTGGCGATGAGGAGCTGGTCGACGTCGCCGGTGAGCTGCGCGTCGAGCCAGGCGTGCTCGGCGTCGTCGAGCATGGCGCGGCGGTCCTCGGTCAGCAGCCGGGAGGCGCGGCTGTCGACGAAGACCAGCCGGGTGCCGCCGAGGTCGACGCGGAACGACCAGCGCGCCGTCTCCGGCTCCAGGTCGGCGCGTTCGGCGAACTCGTCGAGGATCGCCCCGCCGTCCTCGGCCTCCTTGACCCGCTGGTAGAGCTCGTTCTCGCGGCGTTCCCGCGGGGTGAGGTTGCCCAGATGCTGGTAGATCCAGTACGCGGCGAGCCCGCCGACGATCCGTGACCTCCACCAGGGCTGTCCGGCCGCCCACTTCCGCCAGACATAGGAGGTGTTCCAGTCGTCGCGGACGTCGTGGTCGTCGAAGATGCTGAAGACGGGGACGGTGGAGAACAGCCACCGGACGGCGGGGTCGGTCGTCCAGGCCAGCCGGTACAGCTCGGTGTACTCCTCGAAGTCGGCGACCTCCTCGCCCGCCCCGCCGTCGATGTCGCGGCGGCCCCTGATGAAGTCGCGCATGCGCTCGCTGGTCTCGTCGGCGTACACCTGGTCGCCGATCATCGCCAGGACCGCGGGCGGCTCGGCCCCGTTCTTCAGCTCGTGCGCGTAGGCGCTGAGCGCGTCGACGCCGTGTGTCTCCTGGGAGGCCGGCGAGATCCGGCAGGACCCGAACGCCACCCGCGCGGGCGCCTCCGGGTCGATCGTGCGGATCGCGCTCGCGGGGAACTCGCTGCCCGGCTGCGGCCACACCTTCCTGCCGTCCAGCAGCACCTCGTAGGGAGTCGCGCTCCCCGGCTCCAGTCCCTCCACGTCCACCAGGGCGTAGTGGTGCCCGTGCACCGCGAACGTCCGCTCGGTCCGCCCGAGCACGCTCACCTCACAGGACTCGGTCGTCTCCACCCACAGGGTCGCCGTCCGCTCCGTGACGTTCCGTAGAAGCGGTCCCAGCACCAATGCTGCCGTCATGCCAGCCATCACACCCGAAGCGCCCGTCTCCCGTCCACACGATCCCGGTACTCATCGGAAAAGGAGGAAAGACGGGATGTTCCGCCGCGGTCGTGGCGGCGGGCCGTGAGCCGTCCGCGCACCGGTCAGATCCGCGGGGCCAGGAGCGCGAAGGCGCGGTCGATGAGCTCGCCGCGGTCGGCCTCACCGTCGGAGCGCAGCCACGCGCGGTCGGCGGTGTCCAGCGCGACGCCCGCGGCGGCGGTGAGCAGGTCGGCGGTGAAGGCGTCGAGCGCGCAGCCCTCGCGTTCGCGCAGGGCCGCGGTGATCCTGGCGCGCAGTTCGTCGCGTTTGACGTGCAGCCCGGCGCGCAGCGTGGGACTGGACTCCAGCAGCCGCAGCCCCGCCAGTTTCCGGAGGGAGCCGAAGATCTCGTCGTTCCAGTGGCTCAGGACGGCGTGCAGGCACTCCCAGGCGGGTTCGTCGCCGCGGCGTGCGCGCAACTCGGCGGCGATGCCCTCGGCGATCTCGTCCATCCCGTCGAAGACGACGTCCTCCTTGGACGGGAAGTACCGGAAGAAGCTGCGTTTGGACAGTCCGGCGGCCGCGGCGATGTCATCGACGGTCGTCCGGTCGTAGCCGCGTTCGAGGAACATCTCCATCGCCAGCCCGGCCAGTTCGGTGCGGACCGCCCTCCGCGTCCGCTCTCTCAGGCCGCCTCCGGCCTCCTCGTTTCTCGGCATGCGCCGAGGGTAGCGAAGGGCACCGCATGATATGAATGTCATCAGGTGACATTTTCTGCATCTGGTGAAGTGAAGGAGGCCGTGATGGCGACCATGCGGGGCAGGACGGTACTGGTGACCGGCGGCACCGGGGGCATCGGCAAGGAGACGGCGCGCGGGCTCGCCCGGCTCGGCGCGCGGGTGATCCTGGTG
>JAFACJ010001007.1 GCA_023425615.1 Actinomycetes bacterium | reverse complement strand
CTTCTGGGACCTGCGCAAGCGCAAGCACGTCCAGACCGTCGACCTCGGCGACCGGTACCAGATGGCGCTGGAGCTGCGGCCCGCCCACGACCCGACCAAGCAGTACGGGTTCGTCGGCGTCGTGGTGGACGTGGAGGACCTGTCGGCCTCGGTGTGGGTCTGGTACAAGGACGGCGACGAGTTCGCGGTGAAGAAGGTCATCACCCTCCCCGCCGAGCCCGCCGACCCCGCACTGCTCCCGCCCGTCATCGCCCCCTTCGGCGCGGTGCCGCCGCTGATCACCGACATCGACCTGTCCGTCGACGACAAGTACCTGTACGTGTCGGCCTGGGGCACCGGCGAGCTGCGGCGCTACGACGTCAGCGACCCCTTCGCCCCGGTCGAGGCGGGATCGGTGCGCATCGGCGGCATCGTCGGCCGCACGCCGCACCCGGCCGAGCCCGGCCTGCCGCTGGCCGGAGGCCCCCAGATGGTCGAGGTCAGCCGGGACGGCAAGCGCGTCTATGTCACCAACTCCCTGTACGGGGCGTGGGACGACCAGTTCTACCCCGACGGCGTGGGAGCCTGGGCCGCCAAGCTCGACTCCGGTGAGGACTTCACGTTCGACGAGCGGTTCTTCCCGCACGGCGAGGACTTCCGCGGCCTGCGCCCGCACCAGGTGCGGCTCCAGGGCGGCGACGCCTCGTCCGACTCCTACTGCTACCCGTGACGCTCGCCTCGCTGCTGGCCCTCGGCGCCTTCCACGGCCTGAACCCCGGCATGGGGTGGCTGTTCGCGGTGGCCAGGGGCCTTCAGGAGCGTTCGCGCTCCCGGGTCCTTGAGTCGCTGCCGGCCATCGCCGCCGGGCACGCCGCCTCGGTGGCGGTCGTGGCGGTGCTGGTGGCGCTCACCCGCTCGGTGGTCGCCACCCAGGCGGTGGCGATCGCCGGGGGAGCGCTGCTGGCCGGGTTCGGGCTGTGGCGGCTGCTGTCGCAGCGGCACTTCCGCTGGGTCGGGATGCGGCTGTCGCTGTGGCAGCTGGCCGGCTGGTCGTTCCTCATGTCCTCGGCGCACGGCGCGGGTCTGATGCTGCTGCCCGTCCTCACCTCGATGGAGGGCGGCGGCGGGCCGCACGACCACGGTCTGAGCGCGGGCGCGGGCGACGCCGTCAGCGCCGCGGTCTTCGTCACCGGGGTGCACACCCTGGCGATGTTCGCGGTCGCGGGAGCGGTGGCGGTGACCGTCTACGAGGTGGTGGGCCTGGCGGTCCTGCGCCGCGCCTGGTTCAACCTGGACCGGGTGTGGGCGGTGGCGCTCATCGGCGCGGGAGCCGCCACCCTGGTCACCGCGGTGTGACGCCGCACCGGGCTTTGCCGATACCTGGCGGATGTTTGATGTCGGCAGTCTTGCCATTGCGGGTAGACCAAGGTCAAGGTGAGCCGCATCACGGTGCGAGAGGAGGCTCCCCATGACACAGTCGACCAGCCGTGCCGCCGAGGACGCGCTGATCGGGGCCGTCGCCCACGACCCTTCGTCCGACCCCTTCCCCGTCCAGGGCCTGGACCACGTGAGGTTCCTGGTCGGCAACGCCCGGCAGACCGCCTACTACTACTCGACGGCCTTCGGCATGAGCTGCGTCGCCTACCGGGGCCCGGAGACGGGCAGCCGCGACCTCGTCGAGTACGTCCTGGCCTCGGGCAGGGCGAGATTCCGGATCACGGGTGAGGCGCACGCCGGCACGGGGGTGGGCGCGTCGGTGGCGGCGCACGGAGACGGCGTCTGCGACCTGGCGCTGGAGGTCGCCGACGTGGACGCCGCCGTCGCGCACGCCGCGCGCCAGGGCGCGCGGATCCTGGAGGAGCCGCACGAGATCCACGACGAGCACGGGATCGTCCGGCTGGCCGCCCTCGCCGCCTACGGCGAGACCCGCCACACGCTGATCGACCGCTCCCGCTACGAGGGCCCGTTCCTGCCGGGCTTCACGGTGTCGGGGCCGCTGTTCGACGGGGGCCTGACCAGCCGCACGAAGCACTACTTCCAGGCGATCGACCACTGCGTCGGCAACGTCGAACTCGGCAAGATGGACGAGTGGGTGGACTTCTACCACCGCGTCATGGGGTTCACCAACCTCAAGGAGTTCATCGGCGACGACATCGCCACCGAGTACTCGGCGCTGATGTCCAAGGTCGTGGCCAGCGGCGACCACCGGGTGAAGTTCCCGCTCAACGAGCCGGCGGCGGGCAGGCGCAAGTCCCAGATCGACGAGTACCTGGAGTTCTACGGCGGCCCCGGCGTCCAGCACATCGCGCTGGCCACCTCCGACATCGTGACGGCGGTCAGGGAGATGCGGGCGATGGGCGTGCGGTTCCTGGAGACGCCCGACGCCTACTACGACACCCTCGGCGAGTGGGTCGGCGACACCCGGGTGCCCATCCCCACCCTGCGGGAGCTGCGGATCCTTGCCGACCGCGACGAGGACGGCTATCTGCTCCAGATCTTCACCCAGCCCGTGCAGGACCGCCCGACGGTGTTCTTCGAGCTCATCGAGCGGCATGGTTCGCTCGGCTTCGGGAAGGGCAACTTCAAGGCGCTCTTCGAGGCGATCGAACGGGAGCAGGCCCGGCGGGGCAACCTGTAGGCGAAGGAAGCTGCCCATGGCGTACTACCGCAGGACAGGGGAGGTACCCGGCAAACGGCACACCCAGTACCGCGGGCCTGACGGGACGCTCTACCACGAGGAACTGGCGGGCGAGGAGGGCTTCACCTCCGACTCCTCCCTGCTCTACCACCGCGGCGTCCCCTCGGCGCTGTCGGGCGCCCGCCGCTGGGAACCGCCTTCGGCCGGCTACAGCCGCAACCTGCCGCTGCTGCCCCGGCATCTGCGGCCGCACGAGCTCTTCCCCGACGGCATGACGGGCGTCAACGCGGTGACGGGAAGGCGCGTCCTGCTCGGCAACGCCGACGTCCGCATCTCCTACGTGGCGGCCGACGCGCCCTCGCCCCTCTACAAGGACGCCGTCGGCGACGAGTGCGTGTACGTCGAGGCGGGCGAGGCCGTCGTCGAGACGGTCTTCGGCACCCTGACGGCAGGACCCGGCGACTACATCATCCTGCCCCGCGGCACGATCCACCGCTGGGTGCCGTCGGAGAGGGTGCGGCTGTACTGCATCGAGGCGTCCGGCCACGTGGGGCCGCCGAGCCGCTACCTGTCGCGCTACGGCCAGTTCCTGGAGCACGCGCCCTACTGCGAGCGCGACCTGCGCGCCCCGGACGAGCCGCTCCTGCGGGAGGGCGATGACGTGGAGGTCTACATCAGGCACCGTGGCGGCGGGACCATCCACGTCCACGCCGAGCACCCGTTCGACGTGGTCGGCTGGGACGGCTGCCTCTACCCGTACGCCTTCAGCATCCACGACTTCGAGCCGATCACCGGCCGGGTCCACCAGCCCCCGCCGGTCCACCAGGTGTTCGCCGGCCACAACTTCGTGGTCTGCAACTTCGTGCCCCGCAAGGTCGACTACCACCCGCAGGCGGTGCCCGTCCCCTACGCCCACTCCAACGTCGACAGCGACGAGGTCATGTTCTACTGCGGCGGCGACTACGAGGCGCGCCGCGGCTCGGGCATCGGCCTCGGCTCGGTCTCGCTGCACCCGGGCGGCCACACCCACGGCCCGCACCCGGGGGTCGCCGAACGCAGCCTGGGCCTGGAGGCCGTCGACGAGCTGGCCGTCATGGTCGACACCTTCGCCCCGCTGGACCTCGGCGAGGGCGCGCTGGCGTGTGAGGACCAGCACTATCCCTGGAGCTGGCATGTTCGACGCTGAGATCCTGCCCTACGGTGTCTTCACCACCCTGGACCGGCCGGGGGTCCGCCGGGTGGGCGTCGCGGTGGAGGACCGCGTCCTCGACCTGTCCCAGGCGCGCGTCCCGCACCCGGCGCTGTTCGCCTACGGCACGCTCGACCCGTTCCTGGTGGCGGGGCCCGAGGTGTGGCGCGAGGTGCGCGAGGCGCTCCTGGACGGGCTGGGAGGCCCGTATGTGCCGATGTCGGAGGCCAAGCTGTACCTGCCGTTCACGGTCGGCGACTACGTGGACTTCTACGCCTCCGAGCACCACGCCGCGAACATGGGCAGGATCTTCCGTCCGGGCAGGCCGCCGCTGACGGAGAACTGGAGGTACCTGCCCGTCGGCTACCACGGGCGGGCCGGCACGGTCGTCGTGTCGGGGACGGAGGTGAGCCGGCCGTCGGGGCAGTTCCGTCCGGAGGGGGAGGAGGAGCCGGTGTTCGGCCCCACCCGGTGCCTGGACTTCGAGGCGGAACTGGGGTTCGTCGTCGGCGCCCCCAGCGCGCCCGGCGTCCCGGTGCCGGTCGCCGACTTCGCCGAGCACGTCTTCGGTGTCTGCGTGGTCAACGACTGGTCGGCCCGCGATCTCCAGGCCTGGGAGTACGTGCCGCTCGGCCCCTTCCTCGGCAAGTCCTTCGCCACGTCGATCAGCCCGTGGGTGGTGCCGCTCGCCGCGCTGGAGGACTTCCGGACCCCGGTCGCCTCCCGCGACACCCCGCTGCTGCCCTATCTGCGCGAGACCGAGGACCGCGGCCTCGACCTCGACCTGGAGGTCAGGCTCAACGGCCAGACGGTCTCCCGCCCCCCGTACGCCTCGATGCACTGGAGCCCCGCCCAGATGCTCGCCCATCTGACCGCCAACGGCGCCTGCCTGCGCCCCGGCGACGTGTTCGCCTCCGGGACGGTCAGCGGCCCGGAGCCGGGCCAGGCCGGCTCGCTGATCGAGTTGACCGCCGGGGACGGGCAGGGCCTGGTGCTGCCCGACGGCTCGACCCGCTCCTGGCTGGAGGACGGCGACGAGGTGGAGATCTCCGCGGCGCTGCCGGACGGGCGGACCCTGGGGACGGTGACGGGGCGGGTGACGGCGGCACCCGTCAGGGTCTGAGCGTGTACCGCCTGCGCCTGATCATCTGCTCGATGGCGGCGACGCAGGCCAGCACCACGCCGACGTCGTCGATGAGGATGGGGTCGGGGAGCAGGTCGATGGGGCTGAGCGCGTAGATCCAGGCGGCGTAGTAGGCGGCCTTGGCGGTGCCGGGGGAGTCCGGCGAGTGCACGAACCCCCGCAGCCTGCGCAGCCGCCCCAGCACCCGGATCACGAGGTACAGGGTGACCAGCACGAGGACGGTGGCGGCCACCGCGAGCCAGAACCACTTCCCGTCCATCTTCGCCACCTCCTCCCCGGAGGTTTTACCCTTCCTTGGGGATGATCACGCGGTAGACATGCCATCCCTCGGCGACGACCTCGCCGCTCGCGTCGCGGACCTCGGCCTGGCAGAACACCGTTGACTTGCCGCGCTTGGTGATCCACCCCTCGGCGACGAGATCGCTCTCCCGCGCCGCGCCCAGGTACCTGATCTGCATGTCGACGGTGAGCATGATCGGCACCCGGGGGTAGGGCGAGGCGACCGCGGGGACCACCACGGTGTCGATGAGCGTGGCGATCGCCCCGCCGTGCACGACCCCGGCCGGCTGGTTCAGCTCCGGCCGGTAGGGCAGCCGCATGCGCCCGTAGTCCCTGCGGACCTCCTCCAGGGCGAGCCCCACGAGTCCGGGGAAGAACTTCGCGTTCTGCTCGCCGTTGAAGAAGTCCTTCCAGAGCCCCTCGATCTCCGCCGGGAGGGGTTCATGCAGCTCCGCGCGCACCTTGTCACCTTCTGTACTACTGGAAACCAGATTAATAACGACATGTCATCCTCGCACGTCGGTGTTCACGCGACGGAGTCGAGGTGGCGCAGCGCCTGCGTGTAGGAGTCGATCAGGCCGGTCTCGGTGTAGGGGAGGCCGAGCTTCGCGCAGTGGGCGCGGACCAGGGGCTGGACCTCGCGCAGGGCGGGCCGGGGCAGGCCGGGGAAGAGGTGGTGCTCGATCTGGTAGTTGAGGCCGCCCAGCAGCCAGTGGGTGATCCGGCCGCCGCGGATGTTGCGGGAGGTGAGCACCTGGCGGCGCAGGTGGTCCCAGTCGTCGTCCGGGCCCGGCATCGGCATGCCCTTGTGGTTGGGCGCGAACGCGCAGCCCAGGTGCAGCCCGAACAGGCCCTGGTGCACGGCGATGAAGACCAGGGCGACGGCGGGCGGCATGAGCAGGAAGGCGAGGGCGAGATAGCCGACGAGGTGGGCGGACAGCAGGGCGCCCTCGATCCGGCGGTCGCGCGGATCGCGGTTCTTCAGATCACGGAAACCGGAGACCTGGAGGTTCACGCCCTCCAGCAGCAGCATCGGGAAGAACAGCAGCGCCTGGTTGCGGCTCAGCCAGCCCAGCGCCCCGTGCCGGTCCGCCGCCTGCTCGGCCGTCCAGACCAGGGCCCCCGCCCCCACGTCGGGGTCCTTGCCGACGTGGTTGGGGTGGGCGTGGTGGAGGTTGTGCTTGGCGTTCCACCAGCCGTGGCTCAGGCCGAGCAGGAGATCGCCCAGCAGCAGGCCCAGCCTGCGGTTGGCGGCGGCGGACGAGGCGATCTGCTTGTGGCCGGCGTCGTGCCCGAGGAAGCCGGTGCGCGCCGACAGGAGCGCGGCGGGCACCGCCAGGAGCACCGACCACCAGGAGCCGGTCAGCGCGACACCCGCCCAGACCGCCGCCGTGCCCAGCAGGTTGAGGGCGATCGAGACGGTGTAGTGGCCGGTCCTGCGGCGCATGAGCCCGCTCTGGCGGACCTGGCGGGCCAGGGGTGTGAAGTCGCTGCCCCGCTGGGCGGGGGCGGCGGGGGTGAGCGCTGTCGCGGTCATGTCTCTCCTCACGGGATCTGGAGAGCAAGACGCTACGAAGTGGAAGATCAAGAACGGACCGGTCGCGAGAGCCAATCACCGGCTGGCTCTCAGGGGTCGGTCCCTCCCTCCGGGGTACTACTTCCCCGCCGGTGTCAGCCGACGTCGTCGACGGAGGCGCGCAGCGCGTGCAGGGCGCTGATGACGGCCCTCGCCTCCTCGCCGCTGAGGTCGGGCAGGGCGAATCCGGCGCGGTGCAGGGTCTCGGTCGCCTCCTCGGCCAGGGCCCGCCCCTGCGGGGTGAGGGAGGCGAGGACGACACGGCGGTCGTGCGGGGAGGGGGAGCGGGTGACCAGGCCGCGCGCCTCCAGACGGGTGATCACGTTGGTGACGCTGGCGGGGTGGACCAGCAGTCGCTGCCCCATCTTGCCCATGGGCAGCGAGCCGGTGCGGCTGAAGGCCAGCAGGCGCAGCGCCTCGTAGGCGGCGAAGGTCAGGCCGTGCGGCTTGAGGAGGTTCTCGATGCGGCTGAGCAGCAGTTGCTGGGCGCGCATGACCGAGGTGACCGCGGCCATGCGGTCGGCCTGGTCGGGCCAGCGGGCGCTCCACTGGCGATGGGCCTCGGCGAGGGGATCGAAGGACACGGCTCCACCGTACGGGAAGGGGCCGGTTGACGGCCCGGGTGTCGGCGAATTACTTTAGCTTCAAAATATTGGACTTCAAAGCTTCCCCGCGGGGGCCGCGGGACCGCTGGACCGGAGGGCAACCATGGATCTGTACAGGCCGCGGCATCCCGTGCGGTTCGTGACGGCGGCGTCGCTGTTCGACGGGCACGACGCGGCGATCAACATCATGCGGCGCATCCTGCAGGCGCAGGGCGCCGAGGTGGTGCACCTGGGACACGACCGCTCGGTGCGCGAGGTGGTGGCGGCCGCGGTGGAGGAGGACGTCCAGGGGGTGGCGGTCAGCTCCTACCAGGGCGGCCACGTGGAGTACTTCGAGTATCTGCGCCGGGCGCTGGATGAGGCGGGGGCGGGGCACACCCGGATCTTCGGCGGGGGCGGCGGAGTGATCATCCCGGCCGAGATCGAGCGGCTTGCCGCCGCGGGGGTGCGCATCTTCTCGCCCGAGGACGGGCAGCGCCTCGGCCTGCCCGGCATGATCAACGAGCTGGCCCGCGAGTGCGACGTCGACCTGTCGGAGTCGGCGGTATCCGGCGAGGCGGTGCTGGCGGGCGACCGCGCCGCCCTCGCCCGCACCCTCACCCGGCTCCAGCAGGGGCACCCGCTGGACCCCGCGCTGGCGGCCGCCGCCTCCGCCCGCCGGGTGCCGGTGCTGGGCATCACCGGCACCGGCGGCTCGGGCAAGTCCTCGCTCACCGATGAGTTCCTGCGCCGGCTGCGGGTGGACCAGCAGGACAAGCCGCGGGTGGCGGTGCTGGCCGTCGACCCCACGCGGCGGCGCGGCGGCGGGGCGCTGCTGGGCGACAGGATCCGGATGAACGCGCTTGATGGGGACCGGGTCTTCTTCCGGTCGCTGGCCACCCGCGGCGGACGGGAGCTGCCCGACCACATCGAGGAGATCATCGCCGCCTGCAAGGCGACGCACGACCTGGTGGTCCTGGAGACGCCGGGCATCGGCCAGGGCGACGCGGCGATCGTGCCGTACGTGGATGTGTCGCTGTATGTAATGACACCCGAGTTCGGCGCCGCCTCCCAGCTGGAGAAGATCGACATGCTGGACTTCGCGGATGTCGTGGCGATCAACAAGTTCGAGCGGCGCGGCGCCGCCGACGCGCTGCGGGACGTGGCGCGGCAGATGATCCGCAACCGCGAGGAGTTCGGGGCGCGCCCGGAGGACATGCCGGTCTTCGGCACCAGCGCCGCGACGTTCGACGACGACGGGGTGACCGCGCTCTACCAGCATCTGCTGGGGCTGCTGGCCGGGCACGGGCTGCCGCTGGAGGAGGGCGTGCTGCCCCGGGTGGAGGTCAAGGCCAGCACCCGCATCGCGCAGATCATCCCGCCGGCGCGGGTGCGCTACCTGGCGGAGATCGCCGAGGCCGTGCGCGGCTACCACGCCGAGACCGAGCGGCAGGCCGAGGCCGTCCGCAAGGTCCAGCACCTGGGCACCGCCCGCGCCGCCCTCGCCGCGTCCGGCGCCGAGCCGCGGGAACTCGACGCGCTGATCGACGCCGCGGGGCGCGAGGTGCGGTCCGAGACGGCGGACCTGCTGGCCGCGTGGCCCGACCGCGCCGCCTCCTATA
>JAFACJ010000935.1 GCA_023425615.1 Actinomycetes bacterium | reverse complement strand
CGTCGGCGGTGCGCGGCGGGCTGCGCGGGCTGCTTCCCCCCGCAGGGAAGCCCGGCGGGCCGCGGCGGATCCACCCTGCCCTGCTCGCCCTGGGCGCGGTGCTGCTCGCCGCGGTGACGATCCCCGCCACGATCGCCGTCGCAGGACCGGACGACCCGCCCGCGCCGAAGGCGACGAAGGCCACGAAGCTCACCTCGATCCCCGACCCCTGCACGCTGCTCACCGCCGAGCAGGTGGAGCGGCTGGTCATCGACCCGGACGAACCACGCCCCTACGGGACGCGCAACTGCGGCTGGGACACCACCACCAACTCGCTGGCCGGTGATCCGGAGGCCATGGACTTCTCCCTCAATGTCGAGCTGGAGTTCGGCGACGGGGCCGAGCAGAGGATGGAATCCGCGCGGCGGTTCAGCTCCTGGACCGGGGGCCTGAACCCGATCCAGGGGCTGGGCGAGGAGGCGTTCGTCACGGAGCGGACGTTGGGGAGCGCGTCCTCCACGTTCACCACGGTGACCGTCGTCTTCCGGTCCTCCGACACGGTCGTGACCGTCGACCTGAAGCGCAGCGGCGAGCGCAGCGACGCGATGAAGGCCGCCGCGACGCAGGGCGCGCGCTGGATAGCCGAGGCGCTGAACCGTGGCTGAGGGACTGCTGCTGTCCGGGCGCTACCGGCTGGAAGGACGCCTGGGACGCGGCGGCATGGCCGATGTGTGGCGGGCTCGCGACGAGTTCCTCGGCCGCGCCGTCGCCGTCAAGGAGGTGCGGCTGCCGCCGGGGCTCGATGAGGCGCAGCGCGCCGACTTCGGCGAGCGCATGCTCAGGGAGGCGCGCGCCGCCGCCGCGCTGCCCCACCCGTCCATCATCACCGTGCACGATGTGCTGCACCAGGACGGGCGGCCGTGGATCGTGATGGACCTGCTCGGCGGCCCGTCGCTGGAGACGCTCCGGGTCGAGCGGGGGCCGCTGCCGCCGCGGCGGGTCGCCGAGATCGGCCTGCAACTGCTGGACGCCCTGTGCCTGGCGCACGACCGCGGCATCCTGCACCGCGACGTGAAACCGGCGAACGTCCTGCTGAACGGCGACCGCGCGGTCCTCACCGACTTCGGCATCGCCACGCTCGCCGGAGACCAGCGGCTGACGTCCGCGCAGGGCATCGTCGGCTCGCCCGGGTACATGGCGCCCGAACGCCTCCAGGACGGCGGCGAGGCGGGCCCGTCCTCGGACCTGTGGTCACTCGGCGCCACCCTGTACGCGGTCGTCGAGGGCCGCCGCCCGTTCGAGAAGCCGAACGCGCTGGCCATGCTCGGCGCCGTCCTGACCGAGGACGTGCCGCCGCCACGCCTGGCGGGCCCGCTCGGCCCGGTGCTGGTCGCGATGATGGCGCGCAACCCGCATCTGCGTCCCGTCCCCGCCGAGATCCGCAGGGCCTTCCAGTCCGTCGCCGGAGTCATCCCCGACCCGCCCGCGGTGTCCTTCCAGCCGCAGCCGCAGCCGCACGCCGCGTACCCGGCGGCCCGCGACACGCCCGCCACCGTCGCCGACGCGCTCGCCGTCACGCCGTCGTCCAAGGGGCAGGGACGCCTTCTGCTCCTGGGCACGGCCGGGCTGGCCGTCCCGATCCTCGCCCTCGCCGGCTACCTCCTGCTCCGCTCGTCCTCCGGCGCCCCCGCCGCGCCCGCGTCCGGTCCGTCCGCCTCCTCCGCGCCGTCCCAGGCCGTCGCCGCCCTCACCACGGCGCCCGACCCCTGCTCCCTCCTGACCAAGGCGCAGGGAACCGAGCTGACGGGGTCGTCCTCGGCGTCCAAGAAGGACGCCAACACCTGCTCCTGGTCCGCGCTTGAGATCAAGGTCCGCTTCCTCACGCCCCAGGGCGCCAAGACGGCCGAGGACGTCGCCGAGGACACCTTCGCCCTGCTGAAACGCCAGACCGTCGGCTCCGAGGGCACCTCCTCCGATCCCACGATCAAGGTGGTGCGGTCGAAGGTCCGCGACCTCCAGGGGCTGGGCGACGAGGCGTTCGCCCAGGACGAGTCGGCCACCGGCCTGTTCGCCTCGGCCCAGTCCACCGTCTGGGTCCGCTACGGGCGCCTCATCCTCCAGATCGAGTCGAGGGACGGCGACTCCTCCCAGCTCACCCAGGACCTGCGCGACACCCCGGTCAAGGCGGCCCGCCACGCCCTGGGCAACCTCCCCTCCTGAGGCGGTGGACGCCGCTATACCGCCGAACTGAAGGACGCTAGCGAGGTGGTGGGGGGACCCCCGGCTCGCCGCGGCCGGTGCGTACCGCGGCGAGGGCGTCCTCGGGGGCGACGCCGGCGAACATCATGAGGTCGACGGCGACCATGCGGGCCGCCATGACCGCGGTGGTCAGGGAAGGGTGCGGCACCGAGGGCCTCTCGGCGAGGGGGCGGACGGCGGCGAGGGCGCGGTCGGCGGCGGTCTGGCGTGCCTCATGGTCATCCGGGTGCGCCGCCAGGCCGTCGAGGGCATCGGCCAGGTCGCGCACGACCGGCGCGAACCGCTCGCGATCCGGCTCGGCCAGGGAGAACGCGGCACGGGTGAGCAGTACGCAGCTGACGTTCAGGAGGTTGAGCGAACTCGCGTTCTCGCTCTCCTTGCGCACCCTGGGGATGAGCGTCCGGCGGAGCGGCACACGATGGGCGATGCGGCTGCTGAACACCCGCGCCTGGGCGAGTTCGTTGAGCCGCTCGTTCTCCTCCCACAGCCGCTCGCGCGCCCTCCGCTCGGCGTCCTCATCACCGCTCTCCAGCGCCAGAGCCGCCTCCTCCAGCCCGGAGGCCAGGTCCGACAGGGCCGCCGTCACCGCCCGCCGCAGCAGCCGCACCGGATCCGGCGGGAACAGCACCTGGACGACCAGCAGCGCGACGCCCGCCCCGATCAGCGCGTCGACGAGCCGGTTCGAACCGGCGGGGGTACCGGCGAAGACCACGGTGAGGATCGCCGACGCGGCGGACTGGACCAGGATGATCCGCACCGTGTGCAGCGCGGAGGCGGCCGTCATCGCCACGAAGACGGCGACCGGCATCGTCCACGGCGTCCTGCCCAGCACGGCCATGACGAGGTCCCCCGCCCGGCTCCCCCCGCCCCCCCCCCGCCGCCGCCGCC
>JAFACJ010000878.1 GCA_023425615.1 Actinomycetes bacterium | reverse complement strand
CGCGCCGAGGGCGAGGACGAGGGAGCCGACCATGACGAGGCGGCGGCGCCCGAAGAGGTCGCCGAGCACGCCGAAGGTGAACTCGAAGACGACGACCGTCACCTGGAAGGCGGCGCTGATCCAGGTGAGGTCGGCGCCCACCGCGCCGAGGTCCTGGCTGAACAGGCCGTTGAGGGACACCGGCATCGCGTTCGCGACCTGGGCGACGAACACGGCGAGGCAGGCGGCGGCCAGCGTCCCCCGGCGGCCGGCGACGCGGGCGGCTCCCGCTGCGGCTCCGGAGGGCGTCATGGCCCTGGCGTTGCTGGACAACTCGATCTCCCTGGGGGTGATCGGCCGCCCCTGGGACGGCCGGACTGGGGCGGTGTGGGGTGCGCCACACCGTGGGGGCGTGAACTGAACCACTTCACTCGACAGGCTGTCAACTGAAGCAGCAGATCATTACCTGACTTGACAGTGAAGCCGATCACGGGTTTTTTTGAGGAGTCAGGGATTCCCGAGGAAGAGGAGCCATGGGCACCCTCGTCTACGCCGGCACGACCTCGCACGTCAGCGGCATCATCCGAACACCGGACGCCCATCCGGAGCGCACACCCCGGCTGCACGAGGCATGGCGGCGGATGACCGCCGCCCTCGCCGCCGCCGACCCCGACGTGGTGGTCGTCATCGCGCCGGACCACTACGAGACGTTCGGTCCGGAGAACCTCCCGATCTTCTGCCTCGGCGCCGCCGCACACCACGACGCGTGGAACGAGCTCGGCATCCCCGGCGAGACCGTGGCCGGTGACGAGGCGGTGGGCCTCGCCCTGCACGCCTCGCTGGTCGAGGCGGGGTTCGACGTCTCCCTCAGCCGGGAGATGAACCTCGACCACGGCTCTCTGGTGCCGGTGCGGCGGCTCGGCCTGGAGCGGCGCCGCATCGTCCCGTTCTTCGTCAACTGCAACACGCCACCGCTGCCGTCGCTGCGGCGCTGCCGCGCCCTGGGCCGGGCGCTGCGCGCCGCGATCGAGGGGCTTCCCGGCGGCACACGGGTCGCGGTGCTCGGCACCGGCGGCGTCTCCCACTGGGTGGGCGTGCCCCGCATGGGCGACATCAACGAGGAGTGGGACCGCCGGTTCCTCGGCCTCGTGACGGCGGGCGACCTCGACGCGATCACCGCGATGACCGACCGGGAGATCGAGGAGGACGCCGGCAACGGCGCCCTGGAGATCCGCACCTGGGTCATCGCGTCGGCCTGCGCCGGGGGACCGGGCGGGCGGCTGCTGGCCTACGAGCCGATCCACGCCTGGGTCACCGGCATCGGCGTCGTCGAACTGGAGGTGGCGCGGTGAGCGTCGTCGGACTGTGCCGCCTCGTGCGCGACCTGGAGCGGAACGCCGGACTCGCCGATGAGCTGAAGGCGGCACCGGAGGCGGTCCTCGCCCGCTACCCGCTCGGCGACGACGAGCGGGAGGCGGTGCTCGACCTGGACGCCGCGCGGCTGCTCGCGCTCGGCCTCAACCCGCTGCCCCTGCGCAACCTCGTGACGCTGCTCGGCGTGGGCAATCCCGAGATCTACTCCCATACCAAGTCACTCCGCACGGCCTCGGCGGCCGGGCGGACCCAGAGAAGAGGATCCAGCATGTCCCTGTGGACCGACGCCCTCGGCGCCGAGGTGCGCTTCCACCAGGCCGGTCCATGGCGCACCCGCGCCCTGGAGGCCGGTTCCGGCGACCGCCACGTCATCCTGCTCAGCGGGATCACCGGCCATGTCGAGGGCTGGTCCCGCAACGTGGTGCCGCTGGCCGAGCGCGGCCTGCGCGTGCACGCGATCGACGCGCTCGGCCACGGCTTCACCGACAAGCCGACCGACATCGAGTACATCGCGCCGAACTTCGCCGAGCACGTCATCGCGTTCATGGACGCGCTCGGCATCGAGAAGGCCGACCTCGTCGGCCAGAGCCTCGGCGGCTGGATCGCGCTGTACACCGCCAAGACCCACCCCGAGCGCGTCGGCAGGCTGGTGCACGTCACCGGCGCCGGGATCCTCCTCGACGACGAGGCCCGCGCGCGGGAGGCCGCGAACGTCGGTAACGCGGTGGCGACCGTCACCAAGCGCGCCCTGGAGGCGCCGACCCGCGAGTCCGTGCGCAAGCGCCTGGAATGGCTGATGTACAAGCCGGAGACCGTCACCGACGAACTCGTCGAGTCCCGCTACCGGATCTACACGCTGCCCGACAGCCAGGCCGCGATGCCCAAGCTCGTCGCCGAGGCCCCGGGCGAGGCGAACCGCCCCTACATGCTGACCGAGGCCGACCTCGCCGCCCTCCCCCACGAGACGCTGATCCTGTGGTCGGACCACAACCCGACCACTCCCCCCGAGGTCGGCAGGCGCGCCGCGGAGATCATGCCGAACGCGACGTTCGACATGATCCACGACGCGGGCCACTGGCCGATGTTCGAGCAGCCCGAGGCGTTCAACCGCGTCGTCGGCGCCTTCCTCACGAAAGACGCGTGACATGTCCGTCCCGATCACCCTCGCCTGCGAGCGCTACGACCGGACCGAGGCGCTGCGCGACGGCCGCGTCCGTCCGGCGGGCGTCGACCTCACCTATCTGCCGCAGCAGGTGGAGGAGACCTTCTTCCGGATGGCGCGGTTCCAGGAGTTCGACGCCGCCGAGATGTCGCTGTCGTCGTACGTCATCGGCCTGACCCGGGACGCGCCGTTCGTGGCGATCCCGGTGTTCCCGTCGCGCTTCTTCCGGCACAGCGGCATCTACGTCTCGGCCGCCTCGGGCGTCGAGAAGCCGCAGGACCTCGTCGGCAAGCGCGTCGGCATCGCCGAGTACCAGCTCACCGCCAACGTGTGGATCCGCGGCATCCTCGCCGACGAGTACGGCGTCCCCGTCGAGTCCGTCGAGTACCGCACCGGCGGCCTGCACGACCCGGGCCGCCCCGAGAAGCTGAAGATCGACCTCCCCGACGGCATCCGCATCTCCCCCATCGGCCCCGGCGAGACCCTCGCCGAACTCCTGGCCGCCGGTGAGCTCGACGCCGTCTACACCCCGCGCGCCCCGCGCACGTTCGCCGACGGCACCGGCCGCGTCCGCCGCCTGTTCGAGCCGTCCGGCCCCGCCGAGGTCGACTACTTCCAGCGCACCGGCATCTTCCCCACCATGCACGTGGTGGTCCTGCGCCGCGACGTCTACGAACGCAACCGCTGGCTGGCCCGCTCCCTCTTCGACGCCTTCAGCGAGGCCAAGCGCCTGTGCGAGGAGAACTTCGCCGAGACCGCCGCCCTGCGCTACATGCTCCCCTGGCTCCTCGACGAGGTCGACCGCACCAGATCCCTCCTAGGCGACGACTTCTGGCCCTACGGCCTGGAGCCCAACCGCCACACCCTGGCCACCTTCCTGCGCTACTCCTACGACCAGGGCCTCGCCGCCCACCCCCTCAAGCCCGAGGACCTCTTCGCCCCCGAAACCCTGGAATCCACCCTGGTCTGAGC
>JAFACJ010000784.1 GCA_023425615.1 Actinomycetes bacterium | reverse complement strand
GGAGAGAACCGCTCAGGAGGACGGCTCCACCGACTCCAGGTACCCCTCGAACCCCTTCATCACCTCGGCGTGCGCGGACGAGATACCGACGCCCTCCTCCAGCCGGATCAGCTTGGGGATGCCGGTGAGGAGGAACAGCAGCGCGTCGGGCGAGAAGTTCCCCTTCTCGATGTCCTTCCTGCTGAAGACCTCGTTCAGCGCGTCGAGCTGGATTCTCCTTACCCGCTCCGACCCCTCGGCGATCTCCGCCCGGATGGACTTGCGGTGGTTGCCGAGGGCCAGGAACTCGGTGGTGAGCGCCGCCGCCGACTCCTCCCACGCGTACTCCCACAGAACGCGCAGCGGCTGGTGCGCCCTCGTGCGCAGCGCCTCGGTCAGCCGTTCCAGGTTCTGCTCCGACCTTCGCCGGATCGCGGCGACGAACACGTCATCGAGGGTGGGGAAGTAGTACTGGACCAGGCCGGGTGTCACCGATGCCTTCTTCGCGATGGCGCGGTAGGTCACGCTGGCGTAGCCCTCCTCCAGCATCAACCGCTCGACGCAGTTCAGCAGGGAATCCCTCGTCTTGGACGTCTCGGCGCCCACACGCCGGGAAGATGACATGCACAACCTCGCTCTCACACAGCACTGGACATTGTCGCAGACCAGCGGATCGCGTTCATGGACGTGTGGACAAGGCGACGGGTGCAGGCCCTCCCCACGACCACCGGGCCGAGGGGGACCTGCACCCGTCACACCGCTCAGAGGAATCGGCTCACCGCGAGTTGGCAGTCCATGCCGCCTGGTCGCGGTAGGCGGCCAGCTTGTCGGACGGGTCGATGAGACGGCTGCTGCGCGAGCGGATGGAGACATCGTGGCCTTCGGACCGCCTGCGCAGCGCGCCGACCGTCGCCTGCTCGCGGGGGACATGGGCGAAGGGGTCGAAGGAGTACCAGCGCATGGCGTTCTCGTACGTCATCTTGCGGATGTCCTCGTCCGGCACCTCGTAGCGGGTCAGGACCTCGTGGAGCTGCTCGGGCGCGCCCGGCCACATCGAGTCGCTGTGCGGGTAGTCGGCCTCCCAGCAGATGTTGTCGACGCCGATCTCGTGGCGCAGCCGCACCCCGTGGGAGTCGCTGATGAAGCAGGTCAGGAAGTGCTCGCGGAACACCTCCGAGGGGAGCCTGCCGCCGAAGTCCTGGAGGGTCCAGGTCGAGTGCATCTCATACGTGCGGTCCACTCGCTCCAGGAAGTAGGGGATCCAGCCGGTCCCGCCCTCCGACAGGGCGATCCTGATCGAGGGGAACTCCTTGATCACCCGCGACCACAGCAGGTCGGCGGCCGCCGAGACGATGTTCATCGGCTGCAAGGTGATCAGCACGTCCGGCGGCGAGTCCGCGGCCGGGACCGCCAGCCGCCCCGAGGAGCCGATGTGCACGTTCAGCACCGTGCCGGTGTCGCACAGCGCCCGCCACAGCGGATCCCAGTACTCGTTGTGGAAGCTGGGGTAGCCCATGGCCGCCGGGTTCTCGGTGAACGTCAGGGAGCGGCACCCCTTGGCGGCGACCCTCCTCACCTCCTGCGCGCACAGTTCCGCGTCCCAGATGGCCGGCAGCGCCATGGGGATGAACCGGCCCGGATAGGCTCCGCACCATTCGTCGATGTGCCAGTCGTTGTAGGCGCGCACCAGCGCCATCGAGAAGTCGGGGTCCTCGGTGGCGAACAGCCGCGCGGCGAACCCGGGGAACGACGGGAAGTTCATCGACGCCAGGATCCCGCCCGCGTCCATGTCCTTGACGCGCTCGTGCACGTCGTAGCAGCCGGGCCGGATCTCATCCAGGCCCTGGGGTTCGAGCCCGTATTCCTCCTTGGGCCGCCCGGCGACCGCGTTCAGGGCGACGTTGGGGATCACGGTGTCCCGGAACCGCCACACGTCGGAGCCGTCCTCCCGGTGCTCCAGGCGGGGGGCGTCGTCCTTGTACCCGGCCGGGAGGTGGTTCGCGAACATGTCGGGCGGTTCGATGACGTGGTCGTCGACGCTGATGAGGATCAGCTCATCGCGGTTCATGGGCGGTTCCCTTTCGGTGGGGTGGGCGGGTTTCGGCCGGGAACACATCGGCTCGCATTCCCTCTCCTGCCCATGGGTGCGGTCAGCGCTCTGTCACGAAGCACAACTATACGTATGTACAGGGCTGTGTTATACGTTCGTACAGTGACTGACTATACGGATATACAGCACCTCGGTTCCAGGTCTTCCGGGGAATAGATTCCGTGTTTATAGTTCTCGTCTGCGAGAGCATCCGCGCGATGCGGTCCGCACAGAGGGGAGAGGGTGCAGAGGGGACGGCCACCTCGAGCGGCACGGTTTTCGCAGCCGACCCGGCGATCCGGCAAATCCTTATAACGCGGCTGACCGGCCGCGGGCTCCACCCGTGACAAGGGAGATTCTCACGTGAGTGCCGAAGAGATCCGCCATGATGACGACCGCAGGAAGAATCGATATCACTTCGACCGGCACACCCCCGAATACCGGCACCGGTTCGAGGAGATCACCCGGGAGATGCACGGCCGGTGCCCCATCGCCTGGTCCGACACCTACG
>JAFACJ010000758.1 GCA_023425615.1 Actinomycetes bacterium | reverse complement strand
CGCCCGCGCCGCCCGGTGAGCGGCCCGGAGACCGGGTCGGCCAGGGGGTCGGCCAGCGCGGCGGCCAGCGCCAGCGGCGAGGCCATGTAGTTCCACAGCCCGTCGGTGCACACCACCAGCACGCCGGGCACCTCGGGCGCGTAGACCTGCACGTGCACGTCGATCTCGCGGGCGTCGGCCCCCATCCAGCCGACCAGCATGTGCGCCCTGCGGTCGGAGTAGGCCTCGGCCTCGGTCATCATGCCGTGCGCGATGACGTGCTCGGCCCAGGAGTCGTCCTCGGTGAGCAGTTCGTCGCCGGTCGCGCCGATCCAGTAGGCGCGGCTGTCGCCGATCCAGCCGACGGTGATGACGGGGTGCCCGTCCAGTTCGCCGGTGAGCGCCGAGATGTAGGTGCAGGCGGGCGCGGAGGCGGGGTCGGTGGTCAGCGCCGCGACCGCCTTGGCGGCCTCCAGGGCGGCGGTGCGGGTGGCGTCCCGCGGGTCGGCCCCGGCCTCCAGTTCGCGGGCGAGGACTTCCATGCCGGCCTCGACGGCGGTGCCGGAGGCCTCCTCGGGGCGGGGGGAGGCCGAGACGCCGTCGGACAGGACCGCCGCGACGCCGCCGGGGATCCGGCGCAGGGCCATGCCGTCCTGGTTGGTGCTGTGCCGCAGTCCCCGGTCGCTCACCGCGGCCGCCGCCTCGCCCAGGTCGATCTCCCGGTGGTCGGCCGACGGGGGCGCCTCGGCGCCGTTACTCAGCCGATGGCCGCAGGCCTCGCAGAACAGGTCGCCGACCAGGACCGGGGAGGAGCAGGAGGGGCAGGGCATCGGAGTCCGTTCGCTTCGGGGGGTCAGAACATCGTTCTGGGACGGATGGCGTTGGCCTGGGTGACCAGGCCGTGGCGTTCTGCTGGGTCGTCGGACAGGCGGGCCAGGGTGCGGTAGACGCGCTCCAGGCCGCGGCGCAGTTCTCCTTCGGCGAGGGTGACGCCGAGGATGCGGGCACGGGAGGAGTTGCCGGCCTGCGCCCAGCCCAGGGCCGCGTGCAGGACCTCGGCCGCCAGCCGCCCGTGCCGTTCGGCGTCGAGACCCAGTCGGCTGAGACGCCGGCTGGCGTCGATGAGTTCGTTGTCGGGAATATCGCCCGGCCGCCTTCCGCGGACGAGGGCGCGCACCGCGGCGATCCGCGCCCCGGTGAAGTGGCTGGAGGCCGGGGGGACGGCGTCGAGCGCGGCGATCGCCCCGGCCCGGTCGCCGGCCGCCAGGCGCACCCGTGACAGGCCGAAGGCGGCGCTCACATAGGTCTGGTCGGTGCGCCAGACCGTCCGGTAGTAGCGCTCGGCGTCGGGGAGGCCGCCGAGCAGCTCGTGGCAGAAGCCGAGCGCGAGCTTGGGCGCCGCCTCGCCGGGCGTGAGGTCGTAGAGGTCATCGAAGCGGTGCCGCGCCTCCGGCAGCTCCCCGGCGCCCAGCGCCGACACCGCCCGGTACCACTCGGCCCGCCAGTCCTCGCGCAGCCCGGCCAGGATCCGGCGCGCCGCCTCGTGGTCGTCGAGCTCCAGATGGGCCAGCGCCCGGCGCAGCCGGACGTCGGGGGTGTCGGCGGGGGCGGAGGCCAGCGCGACGAGCAGCGCCCGGGGGTCATCGACGGTCAGCGAGGCGAGGAAGGGCGCCGCCGCGTCGGAGGGCCGCGGCAGCGGGGTCGGCAGCGCCCGCATCGCGTCACCGGGCGTCAGCAGCTCGGTGGGGATGCGGCGTTCGGCGCCGAAGAGCGCCGAGGGGGCGGGCCGCGGTCTCCCGTCCTGCGCCGAGAGCACCTCGCGCAGCACCCCGGTGAGCTGTTCGGACATCTCCTGGGCGTCCTGGAAGCGGGCGTAGGGGTCGCGGGCGGTGGCGCGGCGCAGGAACCTGTCGTAGGACTCGTGCTCGCGCAGCACGGGGATCTGCTCGCGGGGCGGCAGGACCGCCGCGTACTTGGTGGTGTGGCCGTGGAAGGGGAAGCTGAGGACGGCGAGGGTACGGCCGACGGTGTACAGGTCGGAGGAGACGGACGGGCCGAGGCCGGGGATCTCGGGCGCCTGGTAGCCGACCGTCCCGTAGATCATCGACTCGTTGTCGTTCATGCGCCGCACCCCGCCGAGGTCGATGAGCTTGAGCTGCTCCTCGGACTGGATGGCGTTGTCGGGCTTGAAGTCGCAGTACAGCAGGCCGAGGCCGTGCAGGTAGCTCATCGCGCGCAGCACCTCCAGGGCGTAGGCGATGGCCTGGCCGAGCGGCAGCGAGCTGTTCTCGCCGTAGGTGCGCCGGTGCTCGTGCAGGACGTCGCGGAGGGCGTGGCCGCCGACGTACTCCATGACGATGTAGCCGAGCATCGTCATGGTGCGCGGCTCGGGGTGCTGGACGAAGTTGTAGATCCGGACGATGTTGGGGTGCTCGACCTCGGCGAGGAACGCCTTCTCGGCGGCGGCGACCGCCCCGGCCTCGGGGTCGTCGGTGTCGAGCAGGCCCTTCAGCACCACCCAGCGGTCGCTGACGTTGCGGTCGCGGGCCAGGTAGATCCAGCCGAGGCCGCCGTGCGCCAGGCAGCCGAGCACCTCGTACTGGCCGCCGACGAGGTCGCCGGGCCGCAGCTTGGGGACGAAGGAGTAGGAGGCGCCGCAGCGGGTGCAGAACCCCTCGGCCCGTCCCGGCCTGCCCTCGCGTCCGCGCCCGACGGGCTGGCCGCAGCGGCAGTAGCGCTTGTGCTCGGCGACGACGGGCTCGGCCAGCACGGCCTCGGCGGGGTCCTTGTAGGGGACGGGCGGCACCTCGACGAGGCCGGCCCCCAGCAGCCCGCGCCGTGATCCGCCGCTGGAGGAGCCGCCGGTGCTGCGCGCGGTCGAGGCCCAGCCGCCGGGCCGCTGCGAGCCGGTGCGGGGCAGGGAGGGGTCGGGGTGGGTGCGGTCGGCGCGGCCGGGGGAAGCCGATCCGCAGTCGGGGCAGCGGCCGTCCGTGACCACGCCTGAGCAGCCTGGACGAGCGCAGCTCATGGCCGCCGGTCGTCCCCGGCCATCGGGATGGTTCCCGTAACTCGCCCCACCTTGTCATGGCTCCCTGTTGCTTGCCCTGGGTGTTATAGGTATCAGCCATTTTGGTGGTGAGGCCAGTCCCCGGGTGACGCCTTGAGTGAACAGGCAGGGCGGGTCAGGGCGCCGGTCAGGAGGCGCGGCGGAAGGCGGCGAGGTCGATGGCGTGCGCCATGGCGCGGGCGCCGGCGTCGTGGGGGTGGCGGCGGTCGCCGCTGTGGAGGTCGGGGTGGAAGCGGGTGGGGCGGTCGGGGTCGCGGACGGCGGCGTCGATGTCCAGATGGGCGGGGTACTCGGAGGTGGTGCGGATCCAGGCGTTGACGGTGGCGCGGATCTCGTCGCCCTTCTCGGAGTAGTAGCCGGGGAAGGTGGCGCCGGCGTAGGGGGGCAGGGTGGCGCCGAGGGGCGTGACGCCCGCCTCGCGGGCCAGCCGGGCGAGGGTGGTGAAGCCGGCGATCATCTCCTCGGCGCTGCACTTGGGCTGGCCGAGCATCGAGGGCAGGCCGAGGTCGTTGATGCCCAGGGCGATGATCACATGGGTGAGGCCGGTGACGCTCAGGACGTCCTGCTGGAAGCGCAGCAGCCCGGCGGGCCCGAAGCCGTTGCGCAGCAGGCGGTTGCCGCCGATGCCGAGGTTCAGGACGGGCAGCCCGAGGCGCCGCGACAGATGGTCGGGGTAGCGCTGGTGGGCGCCGGGGGTGGTGCCCGTGCCGTCGGTGAGGGAGTCGCCGAACGCGGCGACGACGGGTTCGCCGGGGCGGGATTCGCGGCGCAGGTCGACGCCCTTGATCCAGTAGAGGGAGGTGAGCTCGTCGGCGAGGTCGAGGGCGGGCTCGGCCGCCGCGTCGCCGGGCGCGAGGTAGCCGGTCTGCAGGGACTCGGGGTGGTTGGTGGCCAGGCCGCTGTCCTCCACGACATGGACGCTGATCGCCAGTTCACCGTCGTCGGGGACGGAAAGGCAGGTGAGGTCGCTGACCACCTCGGTGCCGGCCACGATCTCCACCGTCTTCGAGCCGCCGAACGTCAGCCTCGCCTGCTCCTCGGCGACACGTCCGCCGCCCAGGTGGAGTCCCGCCCACGCCGCGCCGATCCGCAGCGTGCCGCTGCCGAACTGGTTGCTGAACCACACCCGTATCTCCGGGCCGCCGCGGTGCAGATGGACGATCTGCCGTACGGTCCGCCCGGTGAATCCGCCGCGCGGCTTGGTGAAGCTCAGGCCGTCGTAGGGGCTGACCATCGCCGCCCGGTGCCCGGCGACCCATTGCACGTTCATTCGTCCATACTCCTCTCGCTCTGTCGTTTTCATCCCCCTTCCGGGACGGGGTCGATCATCGCATACGTCACTTGAACAAGTGCTTGGTAGGTGTCATTTGCTTGATCACGAGTCCGCCGGGTAGGCATGTGGTATGCGCCTGTTCGAGGACCGGCTGTTCCAGATGTTCGCCGACCGCGCGCTGATGACCATGACCGGCGGCGGCGCCGAATACGGCGAGTGCGCCCTGACCGCCTCCCGGATCCCCGGCGGCGACGTCTCCGCCTGGCACCGGGAGTGGAACGCCACCGGCGACATGGTCGCGGAATGGGCGAGACGCAGCGACGAGAAGGGGCACGCGGTCAGCGCGGCCGACGCCTACTACCGCGCCTCCACCTACTACCGTGTCGCCAACTTCCCGCTCTTCGGGACACCGGTGGACCCCCTGCTGGTCGAGACCTTCCACAAGGAGGCCGACAGCTTCGGGCACGCGGCCGACCTGTGGCGGCTGCGCCCCATGGAGGTCCCCTACGAGGGGATCAAGCTCCGCGGCTACCTGTGCCTGGCGCAGAAGGACGAGACGCGCCCGACCCTCGTGGCGGTCAACGGATACGACTCCAACCTCCACGAGATGTACTGGTCGCACGCGCTCCCGGCGCTGCGGCGCGGCTTCCACTGCCTGCTGATGGACGGGCCGGGGCAGGGGCGCAACCTCATCGAGCACGGCCTGACCATCCGGCACGACTGGGAGCACGTGCTGGGCCCGATCCTCGACAGGCTCCTGACCTACGGCGAGGTCGATCCCCAGCGGCTGGCCGTCATGGGCTGGAGCTTCGGCGGCTACCTCGCGGCCCGCGGCGTGGCGGGGGACCCCCGGGTGAAGGCGCTGATCGTCGACCCCGGCTCATGGGACCAGCAGGAACTGCTCCGCGAGATCCTGCCCCTGCCGCCGGAGCTGAAGGAGGCGTTCCCCGGCATCGACCCCGCCTCCCTGGAGCCCTACCTGGAGGAGGCGCTGCGGGAGGACCCGATCCAGCGCTGGTGGCTGGTCCAGCGCGGCCCCTGGCTGCACGGGGTCGGCTCGCCCGCCGAATACCTGCTGGACCTGGCCCGCTACAACATCTCCGAGGTCGTCGACGAGATCACCTGCCCCGCGTTCGTCGCCACCGCCGAGGCCGACCTCCTGTCCTTCCGCGCCGGCACGTTCTTCGCCCGCCTGCCGGGCCGCGACAAGGTCCTCAAGGCCTTCACCCGCCAGGAGGGCGCCGCGGGCCACTGCGAGCTGTGGAACCGCTCACGCTTCACCCAGCAGGCCTTCGACTGGCTGTCGGAGACCCTCCGCTGGCCCATCGGCGAATCCGTCTTCTGACCCGTCCAAGGGGGCCGGAGATCCCGCCGAGGGGCGCCCCGGCGGGACCCGCGCCGCTCAGCGCACGCGGCTACTGGACGTATTCGGATCCGGACCAGACCTGGCCTTCGCGCCACACGGTGCGCGGCCGGTTCCAGTGCCCCGGGTAATGGACCCGCTCCTTGACGCGGACATAGGCCCTCGTGCCGTAGACGCCGGCTCCGCAGGACGACGCGCCGCCGTAGTCGAAGACCAGCGCGGGGCCGTAGGGACCGCCGAGATCACCGCCGCTGACCCCGGTGGGGCCGTATTTCCAGTCGGTCTGACGGCATCGCGTCCAGGAACTCCCGTTCCATTTGAGCACTTCCAGCCGCACCCCGGCCCAGCCGTCGGGCTTGGTCAGTCCTCTACCGCAGGAGCCGTCCAGCGCGTAGACGTTCCCATAGGCGAGATTGCCGGAGAAGACGCCGGGCCTGCGGTGGTCGATTCCCGCGTCACCGCGGACGCACAGGTTCGCGCCGTGGTACACGGTGACGTTCTTGGCCCAGGTCCAGGCACCGGCGGGCGGGGCCCAGACCAGCACGGACGCCAGCGGGACGAGCCCGCACAGTACGGGTTTTGGAATCAGGCGAGAAATTGCCATTTTTCCTCCACTCGTTGGGTTTGAAATCTGGAGTCGGTGTCCGGTGGATACTCTTATTGCTGCCTTTCGGGTGAAATGCAGGCTCTTCTGATTGTACAGTTCGAAAAAGTCATCGATTTCATATCGCGGGGAGCGCGGCCGGCGCACGGCCCGCGCCGGGTCCGTAAGCTGTACACATGATCTTCATTGTTGTGAAATTCCCGGTGAAGCCGGAGCACGTCGACGCCTGGCCCTCGCACGTCGAGGAGTTCACCCGCGCCACCCGCGCCGAGCCCGGCAACCTGTGGTTCGAGTGGTCGCGCAGCCTGGAGGAGCCCGACACCTACGTGCTGGTCGAGGCGTTCCAGGACGGCGCGGGCGAGGCCCACGTGAACTCCGACCACTTCCGCGCCGCGCTGGAGACGATGCGCCCCCTCGTCCAGCGGGCGCCCCAGATCGTCAGCACCGTGATCGAGGGCGCCGACGGCTGGAGCAGGATGGGGGAACTCGGCATCGACTGACGCCGGGCGGGCCGCGGGAGAGGAGAACGCCTCCCCGCGGTCGCGGGGACGTCCTGTCCGGGCGGGTGGACGGCGTTCAGGATGAGGTTCGGGACGGCCCGGTCGACCAGGCGTTCAACTACTCTTCGATGGGTGGACTCTCAGGTGTCGAGCTCATCAGGTCCCAACGCGACGGAACTCCGTGAGGGGATGGTCAGCCGGTTGCGGGGCGAGGGAGCGATCCGTTCAGCGGCGGTGGCAGCCGTGATGGAGGCGATTCCCCGTGACGCTTTCGTCCCTGGCTCGTCGTTGGCCGAGGCGTACGGTGTCGGGCCGGTGGTGACCCACCGCGATGAGGCCGGGGTGGCGATCAGTTCGGCGTCGGCGCCGGGAGTGGTCGCCACGATGCTGGAACAGCTCGATGTCCGAGACGGTCACCGGGTTCTGGAGGTCGGGACCGGAACGGGTTATAACGCGGCGTTGCTTGCGCGGCTGGTAGGCCCGTCTGGCGCTGTCACGAGTATCGAGTATGACGAGGGTGTGGCCGGCAGCGCGCGGGAGGCACTGAGCCGGACCGGTGTCGAGGTGGAGCTCGTCGTCGGTGACGGCGCGGCCGGCTGGGCTGCCGGCGCTCCCTACGACCGGATCATCGTGACGGCCGGGGCGTGGGATGTGACCGCGGCCTGGCGTGAACAACTCGCTGATGGAGGGCTCCTGCTCGTTCCGTTGAGAATGGCGGGGCTGACCCGGGCGGTCGCATTGAGACGCGAGGGAGAGGTGCTGCGGAGCAAGTCTCTGGAACCCTGCGGGTTCATCCCGCTGCGGGGCGGGGACACGGTGTCGGAGCAGAACGTGTGGGTGGGTGGGAAGGATGGCGACCTGTTGTTGCGCATCGACGATGGCGCTCCGGTTGACATCGAAGCCGCCAGCAGAGCATTGGAGTACCCGGGAGCGGCCGTCTGGACCGGGGTCGGGTTCGTCATGCCGGAGATCTTGGATTTCTGGCTGGCCAAGCTGCCTGGCTTCTGCCGTGTTCTCGCCTCGCGTGACGCCGTCAACGCCGGCCGGATCACATCGCCGCTGTTCCCTTGGGGCAGCATGGGTGTGCTCAGCGGCGGGACCGTGGCCTATCTGACCGCTGACCCGGACTTCTCAGAGATCGGGGTCGCCGCGTACGGGCCGGACAGCCAGGCGCTGGCCGAACAGGTCGCCGCTCAGGTCCGGAAGTGGAAGGTCGAGGGCGGGCCGCGCATGAAGGTCTCGGTGGAGGTTCACCCCAGCGGCGCGCAGCCTCTGCCAGGGGCCTGGCTGGTGCTGGAGAAGAAGGACAGCACCGTCATGATCACCATGGGTGGTGGGAGCCTACGACAGTAGGAGCAGCGCGTCCCATGGGTCGGCTACGTGTGGCCCCGGGATCGCGGCGTGGTCGGCGAGGGCGAGGGCGGCACCGACCGCTCCGGTCAGGAAACCGGGATCCTCGTTCGTTTCGGACCGCTTCGCGGCGTGTGGAAAACCGAACCGGTCGCGGTCGTCGAACAGCGCCGTGACGGCCGCGGCCGCCTGATCGCTGTGGGTCGCCTGGAGCACGCCGGCGTATCCGTGGCACAGGGCCGGCCCGTCGACGTCCCAGCGGGAGGGCGGGCGCGTGGTCAAGGTGTTGAGCGCGCTGTCGGCGGCTTCGCCGAGCGTGGGATCGGCGGTGGCTTGCGCGGCGAAGGTGAGGGCCCGGCGGATTCCTGGGGTCCCGTAGCACCAGGCGTCCCGGCGGCCGGGGACCGGGGCGGCGACCCCGGTGGTGAGTTCGGCTTCGGTGACGTAGGGCGGCCAGTCCCGGGTGTCGGGGATGTGCCAGCGCAGCAGCCAGTCGGACGCCTCCCTGATCGCTTCGGCCTGCCCGCCGACGGTGTACCCGGCCGCGCTGGCCTGGGAAAGCAACGTCAGGGGCCCGGCGATGCCGTGGGCCATGCCGGTGGCCGCGCAGGGCGCCTCAGTTGGCGTCGTGGACGACCACCAGCCGGGGAAGGGCCCGTGACGGGTCTGAGCCATGGTGGTGAGCGTGGACAGCGCGGCCTGTAGTCCGGGTTCGGCGTCGTGTCCGGCGCGGACAGCGGCGAGCAGGACGCGGCCGATTCCGGCGAGGCCGGTGATGACGTCATAGACATGGCGGGGTGTGCTGGTTCCGCCTGCTGCCAGGTAGTCGCGGTGCTGGTCGGCGAGGTCGACAGCGCGGGCGGACATCCAGCGGGCGGCACGTTCGACGGCAGGGCGCCGAGATCGCGGATCGGGCAGGTACGCGGTTCCGATGATCAGTGATGCGGCCAGTCCGCCGGGATTGCGGTAGATGCCGGGACCTTCATACCCCGTGGGTCGAGCGCAGGCGGCGGCCTTCGCCCAGTGGTCGCCGGCGGCGGCGGCGAAGACCCGGTCGGTGGCCGACAGCCGGGCGTGTAGGAGCGCTGTGCCGGCCAACCCCCGGGCCAGCGAGGCGGCACCCGGACCAGGGACGGCGGCTGCGACGGCCGCGGGATCCAGGAGCCGTTCGGCGACGGTGAACGCTATCCTCGCGCTTTGGGTGGTCACCGCGGTCATCACGGCCGGGGCCTGGCGAGGAGGTCGGCGGCCAGCGCCCTGGCCAGGCGTTCACTGGCCAGATCGCCGAGAAGCCTGTTGGCGTGCATGTGGATCAGGGAGGAAGCGCAGTCCGGACGCCGTTCCTCGGGCACCGCGTCCCGGTATGCCTTCAGGGCCACGTCACGGTCTTGCCACGGGGACGCCACGGCCGGGATGAGCGTGCCTGGACCTGTCTGCGCTGCCTTCCGGGTGAGCGGGCGCAGTTGGGTGGCGCGGCGGCGCATGGGCCGGTCCAGGCCCCCGGCGTCCACGGCAGTCCGGGAGCCGTCTGCGACCGCCAGGGCGATCGAGGCGGCGGACAAGGCCGCGATGACGATCCGGGCGCCGGTGTCGTGTGTTTCGGCGAGCGTGGTGAGCACCACAGAGCTGTCGGCGCTGAACACGGCTTCGGCCAAGCCGATCGCCTGGTCGCCACCGTAGCGCTCGATCTCCTGATCGTAGGGTTCGACGTACAAGCCGCTGGCGAGCCGCCGGCCGATGAGATCGGCGCATCGCTGTGCCAGGGCGGGCAGCACCGTAGCGGTCAGTGAGCCGGGATCCCCGTGGAAACGGGCACGCAGGTGCGGGCCGTGCGCGTCGTTGCGATAGCGGAGCCAGAACCACCGATCGACCAGCCCAGCCGCCTCTTGGGCGACGTCGCCCAGGACGGACAGGATCTGTTCCTGGCACGACGGCGGACAGGGGATCGCCACGGACAGCCACGCGCTCCCTGGCAGGTACAGGCTGTGCCCGAGCGGACGCGGCCGTGCCTGCCGGGGCACCTTCGTCGGCGCGGATGCGTGGAGGGTCCGTCGCCTCAACGGGATGACGAGTTCGAGGACATGCCGACCGGCCGGACCTTCGATCACGGCCCCGGCCGAGGCGTGGCCTCCGGGCAGTTCGGTGACGGCGGTGATCCCCCGACCGACATAGCGGCGCAGGAGCCGGCGGTCGGTTTCGTCGCGCAGGTCCAGGGGCAGATGCCGGTCGGCGTCCTCGATGACCACCATCCCGGGCGGGGCCGAAACGGTCGTCGCCCGCCAGGCGGTGAGCGCGGGCCCCCATCGGGACCGGTCGTGTGCGGCGTCGACCAGGTCGGCGGGCAGCCGCCACCGGGCGGGCGAGATGATCGTCTGCTTGTAGGTGATGCGCGGCTGGAACGGGCTGCGCTGCAAAGGCTGCCAGGACCAGCCGTGCCAGGGACGGCAGCCGTGCGCCGACAGTTCAGCCAGCAGCCGCGCGACAGGCGGCATGTAGAGGGAGCCGATCCGGGAGAGCAAGACGGGCAGGACCGGGCGGTCGTGCTCCGCCGACCACAGGACGAGCCGACCGGCGACCGATCCCAGCAGGAGGTGACCCAGATCCATATCTCCGGGCCTGGACGGCACGCCGACCGGGATGCGGGGCCCGTGCGACCCCGAGGGCGGAACGATCCCGGCCAGCCGAGGCGTCCGAGGCCGCACCACGACCTCGGCCACCAAGACCTCACCCTCCATGTCTGCACCGCTGTACGTGCCGGTGACCGTGGTGATGCCGGGAAGCAGCCCGACGAGCCGCCCGGCGGTAGACCCGGCTTGCTGGTTGCCGCCCCCGTAGACCGCCAGGGACAACCGACCGTTCCCCATGCCGCTGTCCGGCACGGTCAGGACGCGGGCGTAGATCTCGGCGGTCGGCGGTGGCGGCAGATCGGCCGGATGCCGGTCCAGCCCGGTTATGTCGGCCTCCGACAGCTCTATGT
>JAFACJ010000731.1 GCA_023425615.1 Actinomycetes bacterium | reverse complement strand
ATCGGCTCGATCATGGCGGGCTGGGCGTCCGCCAACAAGTACGCGCTGCTGGGCGGCCTGCGGGTCGCCGCGCAGCTGGTCTCCTACGAGCTGCCGATGGTGCTGGCCGCGGCGTCGGTGGCGATGGCCGCCGGGACGCTGAACCTCAGCGGCATCGTCGAGGAGTGGCGCTGGTGGTGGCTGGCCTGGCAGGGCCTGGCCGCGGTGGTGTTCTTCCTGGCGGGCCTGGCCGAGCTGCGCCGGCCGCCGTTCGACATGCCGGTCGCCGACTCGGAGATCATCTTCGGCCCGTACACCGAGTACGGCGGGCTGCGGTTCGCGTTCTTCCTGCTGGCGGAGTACGCCGGGATCCTGGTGATCTGCTCGCTGACGACCGTCCTGTATCTGGGCGGCTGGAAGGGACCCCTGCTGCCGGGCGCCGTCTGGACCCTGATCAAGATCTTCCTGCTGGCCTTCGTGGTGATCTGGTGCCGGGTGGCGCTCCCCCGGCTGCGCGAGGACCAGCTCCAGCGCCTGGCCTGGGTGTACCTGGTGCCGATCTCCCTGTTCCAGCTCGCGCTGACCGGAGTGGTGAAGGTGGTGACCGGACCGTGAGACCGGGGCTGGCCAAGGGCCTGGCCGTCACACTGCGGACCATGATGAGGCGGTCGGGTACCCGGCAGTACCCCGAGGTCCAGCCCGACCTCCCGCCCCGCTCGCGCGGCGTGATCGCGCTGTTCGAGGAGAACTGCACGGTCTGCATGCTGTGCGCCAGGGAGTGCCCCGACTGGTGCATCTACATCGACTCCCACAAGGAGACGATGCCGGCCGAGGGCTCGGCGCGGCCCCGCTCCCGCAACGTCCTCGACAGGTTCGCCATCGACTACGCGCTGTGCATGTACTGCGGGATCTGCGTCGAGGTGTGCCCGTTCGACGCCCTGTTCTGGTCGCCGGAGTTCGAGTACGCCGCCTACGACATCGCCGAGCTGACGCACGAGCGGGACCGGCTGCGCGAGTGGATGTGGACGGTCCCGCCGCCGCAGGCGCACGAACCCAACGCCGACCCGCCCAAGGAGCTGCGTTGACGGCGCCGGAGATCGTGTTCACCGCGCTCGGCGCCGTCGCCGTGGGGGCGGCGGTCCTGGTCGTCACGACACGCCAACTCGTCCACGCGGCGCTGTGGCTGGTCGTCTCGTTCGGTGCGCTCGCCGGCATGTACCTGGTGCTGACCGCCGAGTTCGTCGCCTGGGTGCAGGTGCTCATCTACGTCGGCGCGATCGTGGTGCTGCTGCTGTTCGGCATCATGCTGACCCGGGCGCCGATCGGGCCGGGCGAGGATCTCGACTCCGGCAACCGGCTGCCCGCGCTCGCGGTGGCGCTGGGCACGGCCGTGGTGCTCGTCACGCTGCTCGTGCGGGGCTTCCGCGACGCGCGGATCGAGCTCAAGCCGGGGACGGGGTCGGGCGACGCGCTCGGCGAGGCGCTCTTCCGGGAATGGGTACTGCCGTTCGAGGTGCTGTCGGTGCTCCTGCTGGCGGCGCTCGTCGGTGCGATCGTCCTGTCCAAGGGCGGGGGCCGGGGGGCGTCCTCCGGACCGGCCCGCCCGCGCGGGAAGGAGCGCTGATGTCGGTCGCCTACCCGGCGGTGTTCGCGGCGCTGCTGTTCTCCGTCGGCGTGTACGGGGTGCTGGCGCGGCGCAACGCGATACTCGTGCTGATGTCGGTCGAGCTGATGCTGAACGCCGTCAACCTCAACCTCGTCGCGTTCGACATGTGGCTGCGCGACGCCCTGCACGGCGGGCAGGCGCTCGCGCTCTTCACGATCGTGGTGGCGGCGGCCGAGGTCGGCCTCGGGCTGGCGATCGTGCTGCTGCTGTTTCGCAACCGGCGGAACATCGACGTCGACCGGCAGGACACCCTGCGCGAGGACGGCACACCCGAACAGGACGAACAGGACGAGCGGCCCGAGCAGATCGAGCAGGAGGTCCGGTGACCGTTCTCGCCGCCCAGGCGGTCATCCTGCCCTTCCTCGGCGCCGTCCTCGGGCTGCTGCTGGGCCCCTGGCTGACCCGCGTCCTGGTCGCAGGCGGGCTGCGCACGGTCGAGCCGCCGAGACGGACGCCGACGGAGGTGCGCGGCTCGGAGGAGCACGTGGAGGCGGTCCCCGGCGTGCCGGGGGAACCGGTGCCCGAGGAGGGACGCGCGGCTCCCGAGGGGCTGCCCGGCGGCGGCTCGCGCGGAGCGCTGGGCCCGGTGCTGTTCGCGGTGCTGCCGACCGCGTTCATGACGGCGCTGACCCTGGTCATCGCGCTGACGGTGTGGCGCGACCCGGGCACCAGGACGAGCACGCTGGCCACCGTGCCGACCGGGGGACCGCCCATCGGCGTCGGGCTGAGCGTGGACGGCCTGGCGGCGCTGCTGGGCCTGCTGGTCGGCGTCGTGGCGCTGGCCGTCCAGATCTACTCCGTCGCCTACATGCGCGACGAGCCGCGCTACTCCTCCTACGCGGCGTTCGTGTCGCTGTTCACCTCGGCGATGCTGCTGGTGGTCTTCGCGAGCGACCTCCTGGTGCTGTACGTCGGCTGGGAGGTCATGGGCGTCTGCTCCTACCTCCTCATCGGCCACCACTGGGAGGACAGGGCCAACTCGCGGGCAGCGGTGAAGGCGTTCCTCGTCACGCGCGTCGGCGACGCCGGGCTGCTGCTCGGCATCATCGTGCTCGGGCTGGGCGCGGGGAGCTTCGACATCGCCACAGTCCTGGACAAGGCGCACGACATGCCGCACACGACGGTCCTCGTCGCGGCGCTCCTGCTGCTGTGCGGGACCGTGGGCAAGAGCGCCCAGTTCCCGCTGCACACCTGGCTTCCCGACGCGATGGCGGGCCCGACGCCCGTCAGCGCGCTCATCCACGCCGCGACGATGGTCGCGGCCGGCGTCTACCTGGTGGCGCGGCTGTACGGGGTGTTCCTCGCGGCGCCCGCGGCCCTGGCCGTGCTGGGCGTCATCGCCGCCGTCTCCATGGTCGGGGCGGCGCTCGCGGCGCTGGCCCAGCGCGACCTCAAACGGGTGCTGGCCTACTCGACGATCAGCCAGCTCGCCATCATGGCCGCGGGCCTCGCCGTCGGATCCAAGACGGCGGCGATGTTCCACCTCGTGGCGCACGGGGCGTTCAAGGCGCTGCTGTTCCTGGCGGCCGGGAGCGTCATCCACGCCGTCGGCTCGAACCTGCTCTCGGACATGGGCGGGCTGCGCAAGGCCATGCCCGTCACGTTCGTGTGCGCGAGCATCGGATACGCGGCGCTGGCGGGACTGCCGCCCGTCGCGGGGTTCTTCTCCAAGGACGCCGTCATCGAGCACGCGCAGGACGTCGCCTTCAACGACGGGAGGCTGGGCGAGGGCCTCGGCCTCCCCGGATGGGTCGCCTGGGTGCTGTACCTCTCGCTGCTCCTCACGACGGCGCTGACGGCGGCGTACGCGCTGCGGGCGTGGCTGATGACGTTCCTGGGACCCGAACGGGCGGCGCACGAGGCGCCCGGCGCGATGCGCTGGCCCGTGATGGTCCTGGCCGGGGCGAGCGCCGTCCTCGGCTTCCTCGGGCTGGGCGCGGAGGAACTGCGCCCGCACCTGGGTGCCGCCGCCATGGCGCTGCTGTTCACCGCCGCGGGAGCCGCGGCCGTGTACCTCTCCTGGCGTGACGCGCCCGCCGCCGACCCGGCCGACCGGCTCAAGAGAGCACGCCCCCTGCTGGAGAACGCCTTCTACCTGGACGGCCTCTACGACCGGGTGATCGTCCGTCCGGTGCGCTGGTCGGCGCGGATCGTGCGCGGCGCCGACACGCGCCTCCTGGACGGCGCCGTCGAGGCCACCGCACCGGCGGCGCGCGGCCTGGGCGCCCTGGCCAGGCTGCCGCAGACCGGCAACCCGCAGACCTACCTCACCGGCATCCTGGCCGGAGCGGTCTTCCTCGTCCTCGCGGTGGTGGCCCTGACTTGAGCACTCTCCTGCATCTGCTGTGGCTGCCGCTGGCGGCGGCCGTCCTGCCCTATCTGACGCCCTCGGGGAGCAGGCTCGACCCGATCGGGTTCGGACGGGTGGCGTCCGGGTTCATCCTGGCGATGGCGCTCGTGCAGGTCGCGGCGTTCGACTACGCCGAACCCGACCGCGTCCAGCAGCCGATGGACGCCGCGTGGATCCCGGCGCTGGGCGTGCGCTTCCACCTCGGCGTCGACGGGATCTCGCTGCCGCTGGTCGTCCTCACCACCCTGCTG
>JAFACJ010000597.1 GCA_023425615.1 Actinomycetes bacterium | reverse complement strand
GCCCTGGCCGCGCCCGAACTCCAGCTCCGCCAGGACCTCCTCGACCTTGCCCTGCTCGATGTTCACCTGCGGCAGGTCGCGGAGGTTGAACTTGGCGTCGCGGACCGCCTGCCCGCCGGACTCCACGCCGATCACCAGCCCGTCGCGGCCCACCCGCTCGCCCAGCACCCCGGCGAACAGGCCGACCCCGCAGTACAGGTCGAGCGCGATCTCCCCCGGGCGCGGCTCCAGCGCCTCCAGCACGGCCGCGGCCAGCGTGTCGGCGGCGGCCGGGTGCACCTGCCAGAACCCGCTCCCGGTGACCTGCCACAGCCGCCCCGCCGCCTCCTCGCGCACGAACGGGACGACCGGACGGCGGGCGCCCTCGCGCTGCCCCTGGCGTTCGCGCGGCACGGCCCGCTCGGGCTTGACCAGCCGCACCGGCACGTCGAGCTGCGGCACCCGCGCGGGCCGCCGGTGGCGTCCCTTGGGCTCGGAGACGACGACCAGCCGGTCGCCCGTCCCCGCCGACACCACGCCCTCCACCGCCGAGGCGCCGGGCCACTGCTTGCGCTCGATCCCGATCATCTCCACGCCCGGGTGGGCGATGAGGCACCGGTCGATGTACTCCAGGTCGTGCGAGCGGCTCCTGCGCAGCCCCACGCCGCCCTGCCCGTCGACCGCGAACTGCACGCGGGTGCGCCAGCCCAGCCCCGGAGGGGAGGCCAGCGGCTCCCCGTCCTCGGTGTACAGGACCGGCACGTGCACCTCCTCCACGTGGACCGGCCTGTCGATCCCCGCCAGCCGCCGCAGCTGCTCGGCCACCACGTCTGCCTTGAGCCGCCGCTGCGCCGCGGGCGAGGCGTGCTGCCAGTCGCATCCCCCGCACCGGCCGGGGCCCGCGAACGGGCACGGCGGGACCACGCGGTCCGGCGAGGGCTTGAGGATCTCCACCGCGTCGGCCCGCAGATAGGTGCGGGTCTCCTCGGTCACCCGCGCCCGCACCAGCTCCCCGGGCAGCGCGTGCCGCACGAACACGACCTGCCCCTCGTGCCGTGCCACGCAGAAGCCGCCGTGCCCCACGGGGCCGACTTCGAGTTCAAGGAGATCCGCTTCAGTCACGGTCCGCGAGTTTAGTCGGCCCCGAGGGGTCTCCCCGACGGACCGAGCCGGGGGCGGGGCGCTCCTCCCTGCCCTTGAGGCGTGCGGAGGAGGCCAGCTGCCAGGGGACGCTGGTGACCATGACGCCCGGCTGGAACAGCAGGCGGCCCTTCAGGCGCAGGGCGCTCTGGTTGTGCAGGATGTGCTCCCACCAGTGGCCGACCACGTACTCGGGGATGAAGACGGTCACCACGTCGCGCGGCGACTTGCGGCGGACGTTGCGGACGTAGTCCAGGACCGGGCGGGTGATCTCGCGGTAGGGGGAGTCGAGGATCTTGAGGGGCACCGGCAGGTCAAGGGCGTCCCACTCCTCCTGGAGCCCGCCTGCCTCCTCGGCGTCCACCGCGACGGTGACCGCCTCCAGGGTGGAGGGCCGGGTGGCGCGGGCGTAGGCGATGGCGCGCAGCGTGGGCTTGTGGATCTTGGAGACCAGCACGATGGCGTGGGTGCGCGCGGGCAGCGCGTACTCCTCCTCGTCGGGCTCCAGCTCCACCGCGACCCGGTCGTAGTGGGTGCGGATGGCGCGCATGAGCAGGAACAGCAGCGGCATCGCGATACAGACGATCCAGGCGCCGTGCGTGAACTTGGTGAGCAGGACGACCACCAGCACCGCCCCGGTGATCACCAGGCCGACCGTGTTGATCGCCCGCGACGTCCTCATCTGCCGCCGCGCCACCGGGTCGCCCTCGGTGCGCAGCAGCCGGTTCCAGTGCCGGACCATGCCGGTCTGGCTGACGGTGAACGACACGAAGACGCCGACGATGTAGAGCTGGATCAGCTTCGTCACATCGGCCTGGAAGGCGTAGATCAGCAGGGCCGCGGCGCCCGCCAGCATGAGGATGCCGTTGCTGAAGGCGAGCCGGTCGCCGCGGGTGTGCAGCTGCCGCGGCAGGTAGCGGTTCTGCGCCAGCACCGAGGCCAGCACGGGGAAGCCGTTGTAGGCGGTGTTGGCGGCCAGGATCAAGATCAGCGCCGTCATCGCCGTCAGGAAGACGTACATGGGCGTGAAGTTGCTGAAGACCGTCTTGGCGACCTGGGTGATCACCGTGTTCTGCGTCGTGGAGACGTCCTGCCCGGTCGTCGGGTCGATCAGGTGGCTGCCGTAGAGCGGGTCGGCGAACTTGGCGTCGGTCAGGTACGCCAGCGCGGTGACGCCGCCGAACATGGTGATCGCGACGAGGCCCAGCATGCTCAGCGTCTTGGCGGCGTTCTGGCCCTTGGGCTTCTTGAACGCCGGGACGCCGTTGCTGATCGCCTCGACGCCGGTGAGCGCCGCGCACCCCGAGGCGAACGCCCGCAGCAGCAGCAGGATCCCGGCCGCCCCCGTCACGCCCGTGACGGTGCCCTGGACCTCCAGGCCCGCGGTCTCGGCCTTCAGGTCCGCGCCGAGTGCCAGCCTGATGAAGCCCCAGGCCATCATCGACAGCACCGCGAACATGAACAGATAGGTGGGGATCGCGAAGGCGATGCCCGACTCCTTCAGGCCGCGCAGGTTCAAGACGGTCAGCACCACCACGATCACGACGGCGAAGCCGACCTTGTGGTCGTGGATCACCTGGGTGAAGGCGCCGAGGTTCTCCACCGCCGAGGACACCGACACCGCGACGGTGAGGACGTAGTCGACCAGCAGGGCGCTGGCCACGACCAGCCCCCAGTTGCCGCCCAGGTTGGTGGTGGCGACCTCGAAGTCACCGCCGCCGCTCTGGTAGGCGCGGACGTTCTGCCGGTAGGACGCCACCACCACCAGCAGGATGAAGACGACGGCCGCGGCGATCCAGGGGGTGAAGGCGTATCCGGCCAGCCCCGCGATGCCCAGGGTGATCAGGATCTCCTGCGGCGCGTACGCCACGGAGGACAGGGCGTCGCTGGCGAACACCGGGAGCGCGATGCGCTTGGGCAGGAGCTGCTCGTGCGCCTGGGCGCTGCGCAGCGCCCGCCCGAGCAGGAGACGTTTGACAACGTCGGGAACCTTCGACACGTAGAGAGACTTTAATCGCGTCGCCTCCCGGTGCTCCCGGCAGGCCGGTCCCTTGTCCGTGCGGGTGGATACTGTCACGTACAGCCACCGCCAGCTTCAAGATCGAGAACGGAACGGTTCGTGCATATCGTCATCATGGGATGCGGCCGGGTCGGCTCCACCTTGGCCCATATCCTGGAGGACAAGGGCCATTCGGTCGCCATCATCGACCAGAGCTCCGAGGCCTTCCGCCGGCTGCGGGGCACCTTCAAGGGGCGCCGTGTGATCGGCATGGGCTTCGACAGGGACGTCCTCATCGAGGCCCAGATCGAGAAGGCGTCCGCCTTCGTCGCGGTCAGCAGCGGCGACAACTCCAACATCATCTCCGCGCGGGTGGCGCGGGAGACCTTCGGGGTGGAGAACGTCGTCGCCCGGATCTACGACTCCCGCCGCGCCGAGGTCTACCAGCGCCTGGGCATCCCGACCGTGGCGACCGTGCGCTGGACCGCCGAGCAGATGCTGCGCCGGCTGCTGCCCGACGGGGCGATGCCGCTGTGGCGCGACCCCACCGGCGAGGTCAAGCTCGCCGAGGTGCAGACCGACGCCGCCTGGATCGGCGCCAAGGTGCACGAGCTGGAGGAGTCGGCGCAGACCCGTGTCGCCTTCCTCAACCGGCTCGGCGAGGCGGTGATCCCCACCGGCGACACCATCATCCAGGACGGGGACGTGGTGCATGTGATGGCCCGCTCCTCGGACATCGAACGGATCGGCGAGGCGCTGGCCAAGCGCCCCCAGGAGGGTGAGTGACATGCGGGTGGCGATCGCCGGGGCCGGCGCGGTGGGCCGCTCCATCGCCCAGGAGCTGCTGGAGAACGGGCACGAGGTCCTGCTCATCGACAAGGACCCCAAGGCCATCAAGGTCGAGATGGTGC
>JAFACJ010000592.1 GCA_023425615.1 Actinomycetes bacterium | reverse complement strand
CACGACGACCGCTCCGCCCGCCCCCGCGGCACCGTACGGCGTCTACCGCGCCGCCTTCGTCCCCGCGGCCGAGGTGCCGCATGTCGTCCACCACCACGACGGCCGCACGGAGGAGATCCCGCCCGCGCGGGTGACCGAAGCGGCGGAGGCGGCCGAGGCTCGGACGGAGCAGACGCCCCGGGAACCCGTGCCCGCGGGGCCCGTCCGCCGCGCGCCGCTCGGCACGTTCGTGTACGCCCGCTCGGGTGACAAGGGAGGCGACGCCAACATCGGCCTGTGGGTCTCCCCCGGCCGGCCGGACCGTGCGGCGTGGCTGCTCGCGACCGTCACACCCGATCTGGTGCGCCGGCTGCTGCCGGAGGCCGAGGGGCTCGACATCGAGGTCCACCGGCTGCCCGGCCTCTCGGCCGTCAACGTGGTCGTGCACGGGCTGCTCGGTGAGGGCGTGGCGGCCGGAACCAGGTTCGACCCGCAGGCCAAGGGGCTCGGTGAGTGGATCCGCAGCCGTCATCTGGACATCCCCGAGGAGTTGCTCTCGTGAGTTCCCGACTCGCCGCCGAGCCGCCGGGACACGCGGCGTGAGCGCGCCCGCGCGGCGCCGCGAGCACCTCCTCGCCAAGCTCGCCGAACTGGACGCCGAACACGCCAAGGCCGTCGCGGGCGGCGGGGAGAGATACGTCGCCCGCCACCACGAGCGCGGCAGGCTGCTGCCCCGCGAGCGGATCGAGCTGCTGGTCGACGAGGGCTCGGCGTTCCTCGAACTCTCCCCGCTGGCCGGGTGGGGCTCGGACTTCACCGTCGGCGCCAGCCTGGTCTGCGGCATCGGCGTCGTCGAGGGCGTCGAATGCATGATCACCGCCAACGACCCGACGGTGAAGGGCGGCGCCTCCAACCCGTGGACGCTGCGCAAGATGTTCCGCGCCTCGCAGATCGCCGAGGAGAACGGGCTGCCCACGGTCTCGCTGGTGGAGTCGGCCGGCGCCGACCTGCCGACGCAGAAGGAGATCTTCATCCCCGGCGGCAGGCTGTTTCGCGACCTGACCCGCGCCAGCGCCCGCAAGCAGCCGACGATCGCGCTGGTCTTCGGCAACTCCACCGCGGGCGGCGCCTATGTGCCGGGCCTGTCGGACTACACCGTGATGGTCAGGGAGCAGGCGAAGGTCTTCCTGGCCGGTCCGCCGCTGGTGAAGATGGCGACCGGCGAGGAGTCCGACGACGAGACGCTCGGCGGCGCGGAGATGCACGCCCGCACCTCGGGGCTCGCCGACTACCTGGCCGAGGACGAGCACGACGCGATACGGATCGGCCGCCGTATCGTGGCGCGCCTCGGCCGGCGCAGGGCGCGGCCCGAGCCCGAGGGGTACGCCGAACCGGACGCGGACCCCGAGACCCTCCTCGACCTGATCCCGACCGACCTGAAGGAGCCCTTCGACCCTCGCGACATCATCGTCCGCGTCGTCGACGGCGCCGGGCCCGGCAACGAAGTGCACTTCGACGAGTTCAAACCGCTCTACGGCCCCTCGCTGGTCACCGGCGGGGCGCGGATCCACGGCCGTCCGGTCGGCATCCTCGCCAACGCCCAGGGCGTGCTGTTCAGCCAGGAGGCGCAGAAGGCCGCGCAGTTCATCCAGCTGGCCAACCAGTCAGACACCCCGCTGCTGTTCCTCCACAACACCACCGGTTACATGGTCGGCGCCAAGTACGAGCAGGGCGGGATCATCAAGCACGGCGCGGCGATGATCAACGCCGTCTCCAATTCGACGGTGCCGCACCTCTCGGTGCTGATCGGCGCCTCGTACGGGGCGGGGAACTACGGCATGAACGGCCGCGCCTACGACCCCCGGTTCCTGTTCACCTGGCCGAACGCCAAATCGGCGGTCATGGGCCCGCAGCAGCTCGCCGGGGTCCTCTCGATCGTCTCGCGCGCCGCCGCCGAGGCCAAGGGCCGCCCCTTCGACGAGGAGGCCGACGCCGGGATGCGGGCGGCGGTCGAGGCGATGGTCGAGGAGCAGAGCCTGCCGTTCGTGCTCTCGGGGATGCTGTACGACGACGGGATCATCGACCCGCGCGACACCCGCACCGTCCTCGGCATCTGCCTGTCCGTCATCGACAACGCGCCTTACGCGGGTGCGGACCGCTACGGCGTCTTCCGGATGTGAGGCCATGACCATCACCCGCCTCCTCGTCGCCAACCGCGGCGAGATCGCCCGCCGCGTCTTCGCGACCTGCCGCTCCCTCGGCGTCCAGACCGTCGCCGTGCACTCCGGCGCCGACGCGGGGATGCCGTTCGTCGCCGAGGCCGACCTCGCCGTGCCCCTGCCGGGCGACACCCCGGCGGAGACGTATCTCGACGCCGATCTGGTGCTGGCCGCCGCGGTCCGCAGCGGCGCCGACGCGATCCACCCCGGTTACGGCTTCCTGTCGGAGAACGCCGGGTTCGCCCGTGCCGTCATCGAGAGCGGTCTCACCTGGGTGGGCCCGCCGCCCCCGGCGATGGACGCGATGGCCACCAAGGTGGAGGCCAAACGGCTCATGCGCGCCGCCGGGGTGCCCGTGCTGGCCGAACTCGACGTCTCCGCCGTCACCGAGGCCGATCTGCCCGTCCTCGTCAAGGCCAGCAGCGGCGGCGGGGGCCGCGGGATGCGCGTCGTGCGCGACCTGGGCGAGCTGGCGGAGACCGTCCGGCTGGCCTCGAACGAGGCGGCCAGCGCCTTCGGCGACCCGACCGTCTTCTGCGAGCCGTACGTCGAGCGCGGTCGCCACGTCGAGGTGCAGATCCTCGGCGACGTCCACGGCACGGTGGCGGTCCTCGGCGAGCGTGACTGCTCGGCGCAGCGGCGGCACCAGAAGGTCATCGAGGAGGCGCCCGCACCCGGCCTCACCGACGAGGTCCGCGAGGCGCTGCACGAGGCGGCCCGCGCCGCCGGAGAGGCCATCGGATACGTCGGCGCCGGGACCGTCGAGTTCCTCCTGGACGGTGACCGGTTCTTCTTCCTGGAGATGAACACCCGCCTCCAGGTCGAGCACCCGGTGACCGAGTGCGTGACCGGCCTCGACCTCGTCGCGCTCCAGATCGCGGTGGCCGAGGGCGTGGCGCTGGCCGACCTGCTCCCCTCCTCGGCGCCTCGCGGCCATGCCGTCGAAGTACGGCTCTACGCCGAGGACCCCGCCGAGGGCTACCGGCCGCAGAGCGGGACGCTGACGGCGTTCGACGTGCCCGGCGTCGTGGCGCGCTTCGCCAACCCCGCGGCGTACGGCCTCCGCCTGGACAGCGGGGTCGAGGCGGGTTCGGAGATCGGCACCTTCTACGACGCGATGGTCGCCAAGGTCGTCGCCTGGGCGCCCGCCCGTGAGCAGGCACTGCGCCGTCTGGCCTCGGCGCTGGAGCGGGCGACGATCCACGGTGTCCGCACCAACCGCGACCTGCTGGTGAACCTGCTGCGCGATCCCGTCCTCGTCTCCGGCGCCATGCACACGACGTACCTCGACGGAGCCGACCTGACCGCCCTCACCCGCAACGGGTACGACGAGGAGGGGCTGCGGCTGGCCGGCCTCGCCGCCGCGGTCGCCGACGCGGAGGGCAGGAGGCGCCGCTCCCCCGTCCAGCGCGGCATCCCCGCCGCCTGGCGCAACGTGGTCTCGCAGCCGCAGCTCACCGTCTTCGACCGGCTGACCGTCGCCTGGTACGGCGGCCGTGACGGCTACACGTCGGCGGACGGCCTGACCCGTGTGGTCGAGGTGCGGGACGCCGTCGTCGTCCTGGAGCACGACGGCGTCCGGCGTCCGTTCACCGTGGGCGTCCACGGCGACCGGTATGAGATCGATTCCGTTCTCGGCCATCTGACGCTGGTCAAGCGACCGCGCTTCACCGACCCCGCCGCCCGGGTGGCGACCGGTTCGCTGCTGGCGCCGATGCCCGGCAGCGTCGTCGCGGTGCCCGTCCGCGCCGGCGACACCGTGCGCGCGGGCCAGACCGTCCTCGTACTCGAGGCGATGAAGATGCAGCACGCCATCACCGCGCCCGCCGACGGCGTGGTGACCGTGATCGACGTACGGGAAGGGCAGCAGGTCTCCGCCGGGGACGTGCTGGCGCGAGTCGAGGAGGACGCATGACGACGCTGTTCACCGAACCCGAGGAGCGGCTCGCGCTACGCGAGGCCGTGCGCAGGCTCGCCGCCTCCTACGGCCGCGAGTACATCGAGGCCAAGTCACGGTCCGGGGAGAAGACCACCGAACTGTGGCGGGACATGGGCCGCAACGGCTACCTCGGGGTCTCCATCCCCGAGGAGTACGGCGGCGGAGGCGGCGGCATCGCCGACCTGGCGGCGGTCCTGGAGGAGGCCGCCGCGGCCGGGGCGCCGCTGCTGCTCATGGTGGTCTCACCCGCGATCGTCGGCACGATCCTCGCGCGGTGCGGCACCGAGGAGCAGAAGCGCCGGTGGCTGCCCGGCATCGCCGACGGCTCCCTCACCGCCGCGTTCGCGATCACCGAGCCCGACGCCGGTTCCAACTCCCACCAGATCACCACGACCGCCCGCCGCGACGGCGACTCGTGGCTGCTCACCGGCCGCAAGACCTACATCTCCGGGGTGGACGAGGCCGACGCGGTGCTCGTCGTCGCCCGCACCGCCGACGCGCGGACCGGCAGGCTGAAGCCCGCCCTGTTCCTGGTGCCCACCGACGCCCGCGGGCTGGAGTACCGGCACATCCCGATGGACATCGTCGCCCCCGAGAAGCAGTTCAGCCTGTTCCTCGACGAGGTGCGGCTGCCCGCCGACGCCCTCATCGGCGAGGAGGACAGCGGTCTCGGCCAGCTCTTCGCCGGGCTCAACCCCGAACGCATCATGGGTGCCGCCTTCTCCATCGGCATCGCCCGCTACGCCCTGGACAAGGCGGTCGCCTACGCCGGGACCCGCAGGGTCTGGAAGGACGTCATCGGCACCCACCAGGCGATCGCCCACCCCCTGGCGAAGATCAAGATCGAGCTGGAGCAGGCACGGCTGCTCACCCAGAAGGCGGCGGCCCTGTACGACGCCGGCGATGACCTCGGGGCCGGCGAGTACGCCAACATGGCCAAGTACGCGGCGGGGGAGCTGGCCTGCAACGCCACCGACGCCGCCGTGCACACCCACGGCGGCAACGGGCTCGCCTCGGAGTACGGCCTCGGCACGCTCCTCCTCGCCGCGCGGCTGGGCCGCATCGCCCCGGTCTCCCGCGAGATGATCCTCAACTTCGTGGCCATGCACTCCCTCGGCCTGCCCAAGAGCTACTGACACGGCGTCACGACGTCCGAGAAAGGAGTCCCATGCCCGGCGAACTCGTGCACTACCGCGTCGCCGACGCGGTGGCCACGCTGGTGCTGGACAGCCCGCACAACCGCAACGCGCTCTCCCGGCGCCTGGTGTCGGAGCTGTCCGAGGCCCTGGACCGGGCCGACGCCGACCCGGACGTCCGCGTCGTGGTCATCCGGCAGGAGGGCCCGGTGTTCTGCTCGGGCGCCGATCTGTCGGAGGCCGCGGGGGGAGGCATGGAGGGGCGCCCGCGGCCTGATCGCCCTGCTGCGCCGTATCGCCACGCTCGGCAAGCCGGTCGTGGCGCGGGTCGCCGGTGCCGTCCGCGCCGGCGGCATCGGCATCGTCGGCGCCTGCGACATCGCCGTCGCCGCCGACGACGCGACGTTCGCGCTGACCGAGGTCCGGCTGGGCCTGGCGCCGGCGGCCATCTCGCTGGTGCTGCTGCCGCGCATGCCCTCGCGGGCCGCCGCCATGACGTTCCTCTCGGGTTCGGTCTTCAGCGGCCTGGAGGCCGCCGACCACGGCGTGGTCGGCTGGACGGTCCCGGAGGCCGATCTCGACGACGACATCGCCGACGTCTGCGCCTCCCTCGCCAAGGGCCACCCGCAGGGACTGCGCGAGACCAAGAGGCTGCTC
>JAFACJ010000586.1 GCA_023425615.1 Actinomycetes bacterium | reverse complement strand
GGCGCGGACGGCGTCGATGATCACGCCGGCGGAGTTGGGGGAGTCCCAGACCTCCAGCTTGTACTCCAGGTTCAGCGGGGTGTCGCCGAAGGACTTGCCCTCCAGGCGGACGTAGGCCCACTTGCGGGCGTCCAGCCACGGCACGTGGTCCGACGGGCCGATGTGCACGTCGGCCTTGGCCATCTCGTGCGGGATCTGCGAGGTGACCGACTGGGTCTTGGAGATCTTCTTGGACTGGAGGCGGGTGCGCTCCAGCATGTTCATGAAGTCCATGTTCCCGCCGAAGTTGAGCTGGTACGTGCGCAGCAGCTCAACGCCGCGGTCCTCGAACAGCTTGGCCATCACCCGGTGGGTGATCGTCGCGCCGACCTGGGACTTGATGTCGTCGCCGACGATCGGGACGCCCGCGTCGGTGAACTTCTGCGCCCACTCGGGGTCGGAGGCGATGAACACCGGCAGGGCGTTCACGAACGCGACCTTGGCGTCGATGCACGCCTGGGCGTAGAAGCGGTCGGCATCCTCCGAGCCCACCGGCAGATAGGAGACGAGGACGTCGACCCGGGCGTCCTTGAGCACCTGGACGACGTCGACCGGCTCGGCGTCGGACTCCTCGACCATGTCGCGGTAGTACTGGCCGAGACCGTCGAAGGTGTGGCCCCGCTGGACGGTGACGCCGGTCGGTGGGACCTCGGCGAACTTGATGGTGTTGTTCTCGCTGGCGTGGATGGCGTGCGCGAGGTCTTGACCGACCTTCTTCGCGTCCACGTCGAACGCCGCGACGAACTCCACATCACCGACGTGGTAGTCGCCGAACTGAACGTGCATCAGCCCGGGAACCCGCTGGTCGGGCGCCGCGTTCTTGTAGAACTCGACGCCCTGGACGAGTGAAGAGGCGCAGTTGCCCACTCCAACGATGGCTACGCGCACCGAACCCATCCGGTAGCTCCTTTTCTCTCACCCTACGGGGGTCTGAGACGATCCCCAGGCTCCTGGTATGTCCGGAGCCCCTAGGCAGGGGCATCCGATTCGTTGTTATTTGTCATGTCTTGCCGTGGTTCAGGTTTCTGATCCGCGGCCTGCGCGTGCTCCCGGCCGATGAGCTCGTTGAGCCAACGGACCTCCCGCTCCACCGACTCCAGCCCGTGGTTCTGCAGCTCGAGGGTGTAGCTGTCGACCCGTTCCCGGGTCCGGGTCAGCGCGCTGCGCACGTTCTCCAGACGCTCCTCCAGCCGGCTGCGCCGGCCTTCGAGGATCCGCAGCCGTACGTCGGCCCGGGTCTGGCCGAAGAAGGCGAAATGAACACCGAATCCCTCGTCCTCCCATGCCGCCGGGCCGGCCTCGGTCAGGAGCCTCTGCAGATGCTCCTTGCCCTCGGCCGTGAGCTTGTAGACGATCTTCGCCCGTTTGCTCTGGAGCGCCCCCGGTGCCGTCTCCTCCTGGTCCTCCTCGGTGATCAGCCCTTGCGCGAGGAGCTGCTTGAGGCAGGGGTAGAGGGTCCCGTATGAGAACGCTCTGAACATGCCGAGCAGGGTGTTGAGCCGCTTGCGCAGCTCATACCCGTGCATCGGGGACTCATGGAGCAGCCCGAGCACGGCGAGTTCGAGCACGCCGCCCCTCTTGCCGGCCATGAGGCACCCTCCGCGGTATCTCCACCAGATGTATCGTCCAAATGTATCGGCTCGATACATCGCAAAGATACGTAGTGTTAACCAGCTCCGCAAGATGCCCTATTCCGAACATCTATGTCGTAACCGTGTGGGTCATCCCACCCTCTGGGGGTTGCTCCGCTCGGTACGATGACGCGCTAGACACCTGACGCTGCTGGGCTTCCGCCCCCGCCACCGCCCTGGCAGTGCCGCCGTACGGGTCCCCTGGCCCGTACCCAGCCGAAGAGGTCGCGTGAGTAATCCGACATACGGGCAGGGCTACGAGGCCCAGGGCAGTGAGCCGGAGGACGACTGGTTCCGTCCGGCGCCCCGCGCCCGTGAAGAGATCTATCGCGAGTCGCAGTACGGCAACAGCACACCGCAGTTCGAGCCGTACCAGGAAGCTCCCTACGAGGACTACGGGTACAACGGCAACGGGCACGACGCCTCCTATGCCGGGGGGCAGCAGGCGTACGACGACCCTTACGGCGCGCCCGCCGGACAGGGGTATGGCGCCGCCGAGCCGACCACGGTGAACGGCGCGGTGGGGGTCAACGGATACGACGACGGGTACGGGTATCCGGGAGACCCGCAGGAGACGATGCTCGACGGGGCACCCGTCCCTCCGCTCAGGGAAGCGGAGACGATGCCCGGCGGGGACGGCGACGACGGCGGAGACGGTAAAAAGCCCGGCAAGGACGGGTGGAAGAAGTACATACCCAACTGGAAGATCGTCGCGGGTGTCGTCGCCCTGGGACTGGTCGCCTCGGTCACCCTCATCGTGGTCGGGTACACCAGCACGCCCACGCCCGACCTGGAGAACCACGCCAAGGAGAGCGTGACCGAGCAGGGATCGAGCGTCTACTGGGCGAACTCCAAGAAGGACGCCAAGCCGATCTTCCGGATCGGGCAGCCGCGCGAGAACGTCAAAATCGACAAGATCCCGCTGCATGTGCGGCAGGCCGTGATGGCGGCCGAGCAGCGCGAGTTCGAGACCGACCCGGGCGTGTCGCCCAAGGGCCTGATGCGCGCCGTCTACAACACCGCGACCGGAGGCCAGGTCCAGGGCGGTTCGACGATCACCCAGCAGCTGGCCCGCAACTACCTCGACAGCCTGAGCACCGAACGCAGCCTCGGGCGCAAGTTCAAGGAGATCTTCGCCGCGCTGAAGATGGAGAAGAAGTACTCCAAGGACGTGATCCTGGAGAAGTACCTCAACACCATCCCCTTCGGCCGCCAGGCCGACGGCATCCAGGCGGCGTCGCGCGCCTACTTCCACAAGAACGTCGACAAGCTCACCGTCTCCGAGGGCGCGCTGCTGGCGGCGATGATCCAGCAGCCGTACTACTTCTGCACCCTGTGCGCCAAGACCGACCCCAAGCGCCAGGCGGTGGAGTTCCGCTGGAACTACGTACTCGACGGCATGGTCAAGAAGGGCTGGCTGAGCGAGGCCGACCGGGCCAAGCAGACGTTCCCCACGACCAAGAAGAGCTGGGTGTGGACCACCGGCGAGCAGCCCTACACCAGCTACATCCGTGACCGCGTCAACGTGGAGCTGGCCAGCATCCCCAACTTCGACGAGGACCTGGTCCACAGCAAGGGCTACAAGATCTACACCAGCCTCAACCCGAAGTTGATGACCTACGCCCAGCAGGCAGTCGCCGAGCAGGCGCCGAAGCCGACCTCCAAGAAGATGGCGAAGCTGATCCGCACCGGATTCATCGCGGTCAACCCCAAGAACGGGGAGATCGTCGCCTTCTACGGCGGCAACGCCAAGAAGGGCCAGTCCGACGCGGCGATGGTGGACCGGCCGCAGGTCGGTTCGTCGTTCAAGCCCTATGTGCTGGCGACGGCGCTCTCCCAGAACATCAACGTCAAGTCGCTGATCGAGGGCCGCGGCCAGATCTGCCTGGACGGGCAGACCGGTGACCTCGTGCCCGGCGCGCGCAACGAGGTCCAGTGCAAGCAGATGAACGCCAGCGGCTACTGGATGCGCAGCACGCACTCCATCGGCCAGGCCATCACCCTGGTCAAGGCGACCGAGCAGTCGATCAACTCCTCCTTCGTGCGGCTCGCCCTGAAGGTCGGCATGGACAACGTCGTCGATGAGGCCGTGGC
>JAFACJ010000523.1 GCA_023425615.1 Actinomycetes bacterium | reverse complement strand
TGCTCGGGTGAGCGCTCCGGATCCTGAGGTGGCGGCCCGGTACGCGGGTTTGATCTTGGAGTACAAGGCCACGTCGTTGGGTGATGTGTACCGGGCGAGCGCGGTGATCGAGCCCGCGTGCGTGCGGGCGCTGGCCGAGAAACCGCAGGAGGAGGACATCCGGCGGCTGAAGGCGGCTCTGGAGGTCGAGAAAGCGGCGCTGGAGGACCCCGACGCGCTGGTGGCGGCTCAGGACGCCTTCCACGGTCTGCTGGTGGAGCTTACGGGCAACCAGACGCTGATCCTGCTGGCGGGGATGCTGCGCTACATCGTGGACCGCGGCAACGCCGCGCATGTGGCGGCCGAGGGTGCGGAGCCGGAGCAGGTGGCGCAGGCGCGCAAGGGTCATCGTGCGCATGTGCGGTTGGTGAACCTGATCGAGGCGGGCAAGGGTGAGGAGGCCGCGAAGTTGTGGCAGCGGCATCTGACGGCCGCCGACGACGTGGTCAACGCCGCCGGCCCCAAGACGCTCCTCGAACTCCTCGGCTGACCCGCCGGACCGGGGACGGCACCTGGCCCCCGGACTCCGGCGGAGGGAAAGACCGGGTGCCCTCAGAGCTCCAGCGGGTTCTTCTGGTGGACCGCCTCGAAGTCCGGCCGCCGCTTCTCCCGGTGCGAGGCCAGGCCCTCGGCGACCTCGTGGCCCCCGAACCCGAGGAACTCCAGGCCGAGAGAGGACTCGAAGATCGGCGAGGCGATGCGGTACCAGTGGTTGAGGGAGCGCTTGGTCCAGCTGATCGCGCTGGCCGAGCCCGCGGCGAGCCTCGTGGCCACGCGCAGTGCCTCCTGGTGCACCTCGGAGTCCTCGACGCACTTGGACACCAGGCCGATCCGCTCGGCCTCCTCGCCCGTGAGCGTGTCGCAGGTCAGCAGGTAGTACTTGGCCTTGGCCATGCCGCACAGCAGGGGCCAGCAGATGGCGGCGTGGTCGCCCGCCGCGACGCCGAGCCGGGTGTGCCCGTCGACGATCTTCGCCGTGCGGCCGACGATCGAGACGTCGGCCATCATGCCGATGACGAGCCCGGCCCCGACCGCCGGACCGTGGATGGCGGAGACGACGGGCTTGGAGCAGTTCAGCACGCCGTAGACCATGTCGCGGGCCTCGCGCATGACCCGGACGCGCACCGCGTAGTCCTGCGTCATGGCCTCGATGGAGTCGAAGGTGCCGCCGGCGGAGAACGCCTTGCCCGCGCCCTGGACGAGCACGGCGCGGGTCTCCTCGTCGCGGTCGATCACCGGCCAGATGTCGGCGAGTTCGCCGTGCATCCGCGGGTCGACGGCGTTGAGGTTGGGGGCGTCCAGGGTGATCCGCAGCACGCCGGGGGCGGGGGTGTCGAATTTCAGGCTGCTGAAACCGGCGTAGCGATCGGTCATGGGAACTCCTGGTGTGAGACGTGGTTTGCGAGGATTGTCGGTCAAGCCTGGGCCGGGCGGGGCTCCCGGGGCAGGCCCAGTACCTTCTCGGCGAGGATGTTGCGCTGCACCTGGGACGTCCCCGCGTAGATCGTGCCCGAACGGGCGATCAGATAGGTGGTGGACCAGGAGGCGGAGGAGTTGGCGGCGCCCGGGTCGTCGGTGCGGTAGGTACGCAGGGGCGGGCGGCCGACGGGCACCTGGCCGTGCATGCCCATGATGTCCATGGCCAGTTCGGTGACCTTCAGGTGGTACTCGCTCCAGTACAGCTTGGCGATGGACGACTCGGGTCCCGGCGGGGTGCCCTTGAGCCAGCCGGTCAGGATCCGGTAGCCCAGATGGCGCATGATCTCCACCTTCGACCAGCACCAGGCGATGCGCTGGCGGATCACCGGGTCGCGGTCCCTGCCGTGGAGGCGGGCGAGCTCGATCAGGCGCTCCAGCTCGGCCTTGAACAGGATCGGGTTGGTCGCCGCCTCCTCGCCCCGCTCGTAGCCCAGCAGGCTCTGCGCCACCGTCCAGCCGTTGTTCACGCCTCCGACGACCAGGTCGGCCCGGGTGCGCGCGTCGGTGAAGAACACCTCGTTGAAGTGCATCTGGCCGCTGGCCATGCGAAACGGCCGCACCTCGACGCCCGGCTGGTCAAGGGGGACCAGCAGGAAGGAGATGCCGCGGTGCTGGGACGCCCGCTGGTCGGTGCGGGCCAGGACGAAGATCCAGTCGCTGTGGTGGGCGCCGGAGGTCCACACCTTCTGCCCGTTGATGACCCACTCGTCGCCGTCCAGGTCGGCGCGGGTGGTCAGCGAGGCCAGGTCGGAACCGGCGCCGGGCTCGGAGTAGCCCTGGCACCAGACGTCATCCCCGCGGAGGATGCGGGGGAGGAAGTGCGCCTTCTGCTCCTCCGTCCCCCAGAGCAGCAGCGTGTTGGCGAGCATCTTGACGCCGAAGGTGTCGTGGGGCAGCCCGAAGGGGACGCCGGCGCGGGCCAGCTCCTCCATGAGCACGACCTGGTGCAGTTTGGTCAGGCCGCGCCCGCCGTACTCCCGCGGCCAGGCGAGCGAGAGATAGCCGCGCTCGGCGAGGAGGGCGCGCCACTCACGGGCGAACTCCCAGGCGGGCTCCTCGTCCAGGGCGCCGATGCCGGCCCAGTCGGCGGGAAGGCGCCCGGCGAGGAACTCCGCGACCTCTGCGCGGAACTCCTCTGCCTCGGGCGGATAGCTGATGTCCACGGAGCCTCTCTTTCAGGTCCTTGCGGTCGGATGGTCGCCCCGGCGCCGGTCAGCCGCGCTTCTGGATCTCTCCCAGCAGCGCGGGCAGCACCTCGAACAGGTCGCCGACCAGCCCGAAGTCCGACAGTTCGAAGATGGGGGCCTCGGGGTCCTTGTTGACGGCCACGATGGTCTTGCTGGTCTGCATGCCGGCCCGGTGCTGGATCGCGCCGGAGATGCCGGCGGCGAGGTAGAGCTGCGGGGAGACCTGGACGCCGGTCTGCCCGACCTGGTGGCCGTGCGGGTACCAGCCGGCGTCGACGGCCGCGCGCGAGGCGCCGACCGCGCCGCCGAGCGCGTCGGCGACCTGCTCGATCAGGGTGAAGCCCTCGGCGTTCTTCAGGCCGCGGCCGCCGGAGACCACGATCTCGGCCTCGGCCAGTTCGGGGCGGTCCGAACGCTCCCGGGGGGTGCGCTCCACGACGCGCACGCCGGTGGCGGCGGGGGAGAGGTCGGGGGTCACCTGCTCGACCACGGGCGTGGTCTCGGCCGGTTCGGGGGCGACCGCGTTCGGCTTGACCGTGATGATCGGCACGCCCTTGGTGACGTGCGCCTTGATCTCGTAGGAGGCGGCGAAGGCGGACTGCTCCGCGACCGCGACCCCGTTCTCGGAGTGGACGTCCACGGCGTCGGTGATCAGGCCGGACTCCAGGCGCACGGCCAGACGCGCGGCGATCTCCTTGCCGGTGCGGCCCGAGGAGATGAGGATCGCCTCGGGGTCCGCCGCGCGCGCGAGGGAGGTGAGGACGTCCACGGCCGGGACGATGAGGTAGTCGTCCAGTTCGGACGCCTCCGCCGTGTACACCTTGACCGCCCCGTAGGCGCCGAGGGCGGCGACGGCGGCGCCCGCCCCCTTGCCCAGGACGACGGCGGCGGGCTCGCCCAGGCGGCGGGCGAGGGTGAGCAGTTCCAGCGCCGGCTTGCGCACGGCGCCGTCGACATGGTCGACGAGGACGAGGATCTCTCCCATGGGGACTCCTTGATGCGGTGGGGTCGGGACGGGGCTGCGGCTCAGAGGAACTTCTTGGCGGTGAGGAACGCGGCGAGCCGGGCGCCGCCGTCCCCCTCGTCGGTGACGATCTCGCCCTTGCTCCTGGGCGGGCGCCGGGTGGCGGCGTCGACCGCCGACCACGCCGCCGAGAGGCCCACCTGCTCGGGCGGCACGCCGAGGTCGGACAGGGCGAGGGTCTCCAGTGGCTTCTTCTTGGCCGCCATGATCCCCTTGAAGGACGGGTAGCGTGCCTCGTCGGAGCGGTCGGTCACCGAGACCACGGCGGGAAGAGCGGCCTCCAGCCG
>JAFACJ010000464.1 GCA_023425615.1 Actinomycetes bacterium | reverse complement strand
TCCTCGAAGAGCCCGGGCCCCGTCGGCCGCGCCGTGCGCGACCTGCTGATGCCGTTCCTCCTCCGGCAGGCCGGCGGGGCCGCGGCCCGGCGGCGCACGGCGTGGATCCACGGGCACCACCTCGCCTGGGAGGCAGACGTCAGGGGATGAGGGCGTCCCGTGGCGCCGGTGGCCGGGCCGGAGGGGCCGGCCCGGCCTCGGCCGCCGGGGCCTTTCGGCCCGGCGGCGGTGACGGAGACCGCCGCTACTCGATGAGGCAGGCCTTCTCGCGGGTGTAGGCGAGCACCGAGTCGTTGCCGTAGCCGCTGTCCTTGCGGCCCTCCAGCGGGAACATCACCTTCCGGAAGGTGTTGACCCACACGGTGCCCGCGTCCAGCCGCCGCATCATCCGCTGGGCGCGTGCCAGGTCCGTGGTCCAGACGCCCGCCGCGAGCCCGTAGTCGGAGTCGTTGGAGATCGCGACCGCCTCCTCCTCGGTGTCGAAGGGGATCGCCACCGCGACCGGGCCGAAGATCTCCTCCTGGCAGATCCGCAGCGCGTTGTCGGACGTCGCGAACAGCGTCGGCTCGACCCAGTAGCCGCCGTGGAACCGCTCGTCGAGTCCGGCGCTCTCGGCGAGGCTCCGGCCGAACCTGCCGCCGTACACCAGTTCGGCGCCCTCCTTGGCGCCCAGTTCCAGATAGGAGGTGACCCGCTCGTACTGGTCCTTGGAGACGATCGGCCCCATGCCGGTCTCCTTGGACTGCGGGTCGCCCAGCTTGATCTTCGCCATGATCGCCTTGACCCGGGAGATCACCTCGTCGTAGACGGGCCGCTGGATGAGGATGCGGGCGCCGCCGTAGCAGATCTGCCCGGCGTTCGCGGTGAAGATGGCCTGGGTGGAGACGCCGACGGCGGCGCGGTCCAGGTCCGCGTCGGCGAACACGATGTTCGGGGACTTGCCGCCGAGTTCCAGCGCCATCGGCTTCAGCGCGTCGGTGCTCGCCCGGGTGATGATCTTGGCGGTCTCCACCGAACCGGTGAGGCTGATCTTGTTGACGCCGCGGGCGCGGACCAGCGGGTCGCCGACCTCCTCGCCGAGGCCCGAGACGATGTTCAGCACTCCGGGCGGCAGCACGTCCTTGAGCAGTTCGCCGAGCCGGAGCGTGGAGACCGTCGCCTGCTCGGCCGGCTTGATGATGACGGTGTTGCCGGCCGCCAGGGCGTAGGCGGCCTTGCCGGAGAAGGTGGAGATCGGCGAGTTCCACGGGATGATGCCGAGGACCACGCCGTAGGGCTCGCGGAGCGTCATGCCGAGGCTGGTCGGGCCGAAGTCGACGGTCCTGCCCTCGACCGCGGTCGTGCACTGCCCGGCGGCGGCGTTCCACAGGAACGTCATGCCGGGAAGGTCGCGCTTGGCGGTCTCGGCGATGGTCCGCCCGTTGTCCCGTGTCTCGATCTCGGCCAGTTCACGTGCGTGCTCGGCGAAGACCGCCGCCACCTTCCGGATGTAGTGGGCGCGCCCGGCGGCCGGCATCGTCGACCACGCGGGGAACGCGGCCCTGGCCGCCGCGACCGCGTCCGCGGCGTCCTGCGCGGAACTGCGGGGGATCTTCGCCCAGACCTCGCCGGTGGCCGGATCGTAGGAGTCAAGGGTCCTCCCGTCCGCCGCCGCCCGCAGTTCGCCGCCGATCAGGTTCGAATACTCGCGCAATGTGGCCGTCCTCAGCTTGGCAATGAGCAAACCAACTGTACGCTTGCTTGGTTTCTTGCCGCATCCCCGGGAACGCCGGCCGACGGCGGACCGGCGCGCCGGGTCCGCCGCCGTGACGGGTGTCCTTCAGCCCACTTCCTCGGGGGCGAAGTAGTCGCGCAGCAGGGCGATCTTCCCGTCGCGGAGACGGAAGATCTGCACCAGCGACATGCGGCTCTGCCCCTCGGCGCTCTCGAAGACGGTGTCGATCTCGACGATGAACACGTCGGGGTCGGCCGTGGCGTGCACCACGTAGCGGGTCTCGTCCACGTTCACGGTGCGGCCGGTGTCCACCGGGCGCTCGTAGTGGGCGGCCATGGCCCGCCGGATCTCCTCGCGGCCCTCCAGCCGCCGCGGATAGGAGGAGGCCGCGGGGACCAGAGGCGATTCCAGCACGCCGTCCGGGGTGAACATCTCGGCCAGCGCGGAGGCGTCACGGGTCATCCCGGCCCAGACGTACCGGTGGTAGATCTCCTGATGTGTCGACGACACGGCGAACTCCTCGATTGTTCGGAAACGCGGAAGACTACCTTCTCCGAATCGGGGAGGACCGGGTTTTTCACTCAGAGACGGTCGGCTGGTCGGGGAAGGCGCGGACGGCTCTTCCACCACCCTTTTCGCGGCACCCTGCGCTTCGAGCACCACCGCCTGGCCCCCGCCGACCATCCGGACGTCCATCTCGTCCTCTACACCCCGCTGCCGGCCTGAGAGCCCGGACGCGGCGGGCCCCGGAAGCTGCCCAGCTCCCGGGGCCCTGATGGTTCCGCCCTCATCGACACGCCGGCGGCGTTTAAGGGAGGGGATTATTCGTCACGATGACGTGCTCTGCCGTTGAGCTACCGCGCCATGTGGAGGCGCAGGCCGGATTTGAACCGGCAACCCGCCGATCTCCATCCCCACCCGGTCGATCCGGCGATGGGCGGTGCGTGCTGAGATTGGAGCGAGAGCCTGAGATTGACCGGGCTGCCTCTACCGATTGGGCCACCCCGGCCCGTGTGCCGGGGGCGGGACTCGAACCCGCACTGTCACCACTGTTCAGACTGAGCCTCATCCTCAGCTTTCCGGGCCGTCGGCCCGGACCCCCGCGCTCCAGCGGGGGAGTCTTCGATCAGGAGAACAGATACCGGAACACCGCGTCACCGACCCGCTGGTCGACGACCTCGATCCCGTTCGCCTCCTCACGCGCGTACTTCACCGCGGCCATGAGCTTCTCGACCCGCTCCCGCAGCTCGTTGACGCGCCTGGCCGGCATGGCGCCGGAGAAGCCGACCTTGGTCCAGGTGCCGACGACGATGTCCTCGGTGTAGGTCTCCACCTGGGCCGGGTGCTTGTCCGTCGCCTCGTACAGGACATGGGCCCGCGGCACCTTCTTCGTCCGGGTCGTGCGCACCGGCTCGGTCCGCCACACGTCCGCGGACTCATCGAAGGTCCACGTCTCGGCGGCGTCGAGGACAGGGAGCTTCCCGATGAGGGTCTGCAGGTCGGTGAGCTGCTTCTCCAGGAAGAGAAGGTAGGAGACCGGCACCTCCGACAGGACGGTCAGCCCGTCCACGACGACGTCCGCGCGCGCCTGGCAGTTCGCCCAGTCCTTGGTCGCGACCACGTCGAACAGCCGCGACAGCGCGGCGCCCGCCTCCCGCAGGACGTCCTCCGCCCGTACCTGGACCCGTGTCGACTCCGCGGGCAGCATCTCGCCCTCGTCGTCGTTCGGCTGGTAGGTGCGCGAGATGCCGGAGAGGAGCGCCGGCTTCTGGAGCCGGTGATAGGCGTCGGTCAGGTCGCGCTGGGTCCGGGACTTGGTCCCCTTTTCCACCGCGATGATCTGGTTCAGCTTGGGCACCCGGCGAGCATACTGGCGCGGTCTCCTCCGGCGCCTCCGAATAAAAACCCCGTATCACCGCGGGCGCCGTGCCCGCAGGACGGTGTCGTGGACGTGGTGCGTGCCGGGAGGCGCGGGGGCGGTGCGCGGACGCGTCTCGTCGATCAGGACGGTCCAGCCGTCGCCGAGGAGCCCGGCCACCTCATCGGGCCAGTAGAAGTCGCCGGGTTCGAAGCCGGGCTCCCGGTCCGGCGGCAGGTCGGCGAGGGCGTGGCTGACGAAGAGCAGGGTGCCGCCGGGCGCGACGGCGTCCAGCAGGCCGCGCAGCGCGGTGTGGTCAGGCCGGCGCCGGAGCGGGAAGTACTGGACGGACACCAGGTCGAACGCACCGGCAGGGGGCGACGTGGCGGACAGGTCGGCCTGCTCCCATGTCACACGGCCCTCGGTGTCAGCGGCGGCGGCGCGTCGCAGCGCGGTCGGGGCGATGTCGATCGCGGTGACCCGCCAGCCGCGCTCGGCCAGCCAGAGCGCGTCGGCGCCCTCACCGCACCCGACGTCGAGCGCCCTCCCCGGCGCCAGCCCGGTGACCTCGGTGACGAGCACCCCGTTGGGCGCTCCGCTGAAGAGCCGCTCGCGGCTGCGGTATCTCTCATCCCAGAACAGGGCGTCCATGATCTTCTCCTCGGCGGTGTGCGTGACCACAGGAAGGGGGCGCCGCCCGCTTCCGCCACCAACCTGCCCGCACCCGGGGCGAGAGGGCAAAGTTCTTTGCCGAAAGTGCAAATGCGCTACGGCGGGCGGATGGCCGGGGGCCCAAGCCGTGCGTCACGGCGTTCTCTCTACGATGGCGGGGCCGCCGTTCGCCGGGCGGCGCGCTCGAGGAGCCGGAGGCCGACCATGGCTGGGACTGACGGGTACCGGGGCGGCGCGCGTCCGCTGGGACGGGGGCCGCGGCTGATGGGCCGGGCGGTGGAGAAGGCGTGGTCACTGCCCGCCCGCCGGTACCGGGTGGAGGTGCGGCGCGCGGTACGGGTGCCGATGTCCGACGGAGTGACGCTGCTGGCCGACCACTACTCCCCGGTGGGAGGAGAGGGCGCCGCCGCCACCGTGCTGGTGCGCTGCCCCTACGGCCGCGGTGCGCCCTTCAGCCTGCTGAGCGCCCAGATCTTCGCCGAACGCGGCTATCACGTCCTGTTGCAGAGCTGCCGCGGCACCTTCGGCTCCGGGGGAGCGTTCGAGCCGATGCGCAACGAGGCGGCCGACGGCCAGGACACCGTCACCTGGCTGCGCGAACAGGACTGGTTCGACGGACGGCTGCTGACGTTCGGCCTCAGCTACCTCGGCTACGTCCAGTGGGCGCTGCTGCTCGACCCGCCGCCCGAACTGCTGGGCGCCGTCATCCAGGCCGCCCCGCACGACTTCAGCCGGGCGGCCTACCAGCACGGGGCGTTCGACCTCTACAACTTCCTGAGCTGGAGCGAGATGGTCGCCGGCCAGGAGAACCCCGACCGTCTGCGCCACGGCCTGCGCACCTTCAGCGCCGCCACACGCCTACGCCCGACCATGAACGGCCTGCCGCTGCGGACGAGCGTCCGCAAGCTGCTCGGCGAAGGCGCCCCATGGTTCGAGAGCTGGCTGGACCACCCCGACCTCGACGACCCGTTCTGGGCACCCCTGCAATTCCGCGACGCGCTCGACCGGACCACCGTGCCGACCCTGCTCGTCGGAGGCTGGCACGACCTCTTCCTCGAACAGACACTCCAGCAGTACCGGATCCTGCGCGCCCGCGACGTGCCCACCCGGCTGGTCGTCGGCCCCTGGACACACGAGCAGGTCATCATGAAGGGGGCGGTGGCGGCGGCCGAGAGCCTGCGCTGGCTCGAACACTGCCTCACCCCCGAACCTCCCCGTGGCCACTCGGCACGGATCTGGATCGGCGGCCGACGCCACTGGCGGGAGATGGGCGACTGGCCACCGCCGAACGCCAAGGAACAGAACTGGTACCTGCGCCCGGACGGAACCCTTGCCCCCGAACACCTCCAAGGCGACCCCGTCACCTTCCGCTACGACCCGGCCGACCCCACCCCCTCGGTCGGCGGCGCCATCATGATGCAGGGCGGCGGCACCCGCGACAACCGCAGGCTGGAGGAACGCGACGACGTCCTGGTGTTCACCA
>JAFACJ010001045.1 GCA_023425615.1 Actinomycetes bacterium | reverse complement strand
TACGGAAGTCGAACCGGTTGGCCACTTCCTTGGCCGCCTGGTTCAACGCGTTGTCCGTCTCCTGCCGGTCCAGCTTCGAGACGATGTCGAACGAACTCTCGGATGCCACGGTTCAGATGTCCTCACGCATTAGAGACGATCACTACGGGCGGACCCACCCGGGGCCCCACCACCCCCCAGTCTCCCAGCCCGACCCCCCACCACGCGCCAACCCATGTGACGACCACTCCTCACGTCCGCTAGTATTTCTGACGTCGCAAGCGACACACGGCGGTTTGCCCGAGTGGCCAAAGGGAGCAGACTGTAAATCTGTCGCGTAAGCTACGGTGGTTCGAACCCACCAGCCGCCACACTTGCGAAAAGAGCCTCTGACCTGCGGAAGCAGACCAGAGGCTCTTCTCTTTGATCTACCGGCCATTCACGGTGATCACCGGTCCTGAGCGGCTCGTCCCGGACTATTTCCGGATTCGTTTCAGGCCCCCCAGCTCCGGAAGAGCAAGGGGTTGACCGGCAGGTGCCGCTCCCGAACCGCGAACTCCAGGATGTTGAACAAGACCGACCGGCGCCGGGCCGCGACGTTGGGCGAGGCCGACTCCCCGTCGAGCCGCTTGGCGAGGTAGGCCAGGACGGTTTTGAGCCGCTCGGGGTCCTTGAGGACCCCGACGTCGGGGGAGCGCTCGGCCACCCAGGCGATCACTTTGGCGTGATCGTCGGGTACGTCGCCCCAGCGGTCGGGCCTGAACGCCCAGGACGTCAGCGCCTGGACGAGCTGGACGTCCGTGGGCCAGGGATCCGGGCGGTCCAGCAGGGCCACGGTGACCTTGGTGAGGGTCTCCAAGGCGCCCTTGCGGGTCGTCGGCGCGATGCCGTCCCATTTGGCCCCGATGTAGGCGACCGCCAGCTCGTAGAAGGAGACGGGCTCCGGCTCGGGGGCGTCCTGGCCGATCAGCAACCGGTCCAGCTCGCTGAGATCGGCTTCCTCAGTCTTGGCCGTGCTCTTACGCCCCAGCTTGGCCAGCGCGGCCTCCTGGGAGTCGCTGAGGCAGTGGACGTAGACGCGCAGCAGGACGGGGACGCTGTTGCCGGCCCATTCGGAGATCTGGGCAGGGTCGACCCCGGCGTTCAGCCAGATCGACAGCCGGGCGTGTCGCAGGTCGTAGGGGCGCTCGGCCAAGACGGATCTCGTCTCGGCCGGGGTGAGGACGGCCTCTCGGGCGAGGTCCCAGATGCGGTTGGTAGTGCTCTCAGAGACCAGACCGCCATCCTCGCCGCGGAAGAGCCTGCCGTCCGGCGCGGTCCCGAACTCCCGCAGATGCCGCCGCAGCAGCTTGCCCAGGAGCGGGGAGACCGGCACGGGCCTGGTCTCCTCGGCCGCTCGGTGCTTGAGCTGGCGGATCTCCCGCTCCCCGCTGTCGGTCCAGGCCCCGCTGACCTCCGGTGAGGAGTCGGCCAGGTGGAACCAGCCCCACTCCTCTTCGTCCTCGGGCAGGTCGATCTCGTCTTCGGTCAAGGAGACGGCTTCCCCCGGTCTGAGGCCGGCGAGGAACAAGCAGCCGTAGAACGCCTGCAAGTGCCGTCCCATTGCGCCCTGCTTCCCGGCGGCGATGAGGAGCCGTCGTCCCGCGGCCTCGTTGACCACCCGGCGGCGGTCGACGGCATCGCTGCTCTTGGCCGCGGGCAGGCTGACGATGAGCAAGGGGTTCACGGTCAGGTACTTCTTCTCGACCGCGTATTTGAGGGCGTTGAAGAAGGTCGCGCGTTTGCGCGTGTAGGTCGAGCTGGCGGCTTTGGTCCCATCCAGCTTGAGTGTGAGCTGGACCAGGACGTCGCGGACCAGGTCCGTATCCTCAAGCTCCGTCACGTTGACGCTGTGCGCCTCAACCCAGCGGATCACCTTGTGCAGCTCGGCCGGGAGACCGTCCTTGTGCGCGGACACGTTGAAAGCCCACGTGCTGAGCGCCGAATGGACGTCCGCAGCGTCAGGGTGGCCTTCCTCCCATCGGACCAGCGCCAGCGTCGCGGCGGCCAGGCCCTCGGCGATGCCCCGCCGATGCCCGGCTGACACGGTCTTCCACTTCACCTTCGAATACGAGATCGCGAACTCGTACCACGTCGGTTCCTGCTTCTTCTGCTCAGAAGCCTTGGGCAGCATCGACAACGGGAGACCCGAGACGACGTCAAAGGGTTGGCCCTCGTTGGCCGCAGTGCGCAACTTCGCCTGATGGCCCTCCGCCAGCCGCTTCCCGCTGAAGTTCTTGGAATGCTCCCCGCCCGAGACGGTCCAGCGGACCTGGTACCTGGGCTTCCCCTTGGTCCGCTTGCTGGGCGGCAGCTCCTTGATCTCCCGGATACGGACGTCGTAAGAGATCTGAACGGGGCCGGCCCCCGCCCCTTCTTCAGGAACGGAGGCCGGCTTCTTGCTACGGGTCACACTTCCTCCCGCGACTTCATCCAGGCCTCGAACGCCCCGCGCTCGATCCGGATCTGCCGGTTGGGAAGCTTCGTCACCGGCGGCGCCACCTTCTTGCGCCGCCAGTCGTCGAAGGTTGACCTCTTCACCTTGAGGATCGCGAGCACTTCATCGAGCGTCAGCCATTCCAACGGCTGCTGCTCGGACGGGGCGGCCTTGCGAAGGACACGGCGAGCCATTGAGCACCTCCAAAGGGACGTGAAAACAACCAAAGAAAGAAGTGAGAGGGGCGAAGCGTGACGGCGTGGCCGAAGAGATCCGCGGTCAGGCCGAACTGAGGTGGGCAGGTCCTCGCTTAGGCAGACCAGCCAGCCCTGAGAACTGATCAGCTCTTTCCGCCGGGCGCAGGAAGCGGCCGGGCGATGCCGTTGGCCATGGCCCGGGTGACGATGCGGTGGGCGAGCCGGTCGGGTAGGCCGGTGGCGGTGCCGATCTCGATGAGGCGGGTCTCGACGTCCGCTCGGGGCAGGCCGGACCAGGCGAGGAGTCCGCCGGCCTTGTAGGCGAGGGCGGAAAGGGCGCGCTGGCGGCCGTCGCGGAGCCCGGCGAGTTCGGAGGCTCCGCGTTCGAGGACGGTGTTCAGGTAGGCGCTGGGGCCCGTGCGTCCACCGGCCGTGACCTGGGTGGGCAAGGGTTTGGGCAAGCCTTTGGGCAAGGGCTGACGGCGTGCTGTGCGGGTGACTTCGCGGGCGAGCCAGTCGGGCATGCGGCCGGGGTTGGCGGGGTCGCCGGCGGTGAGGGTGTAGGGGCCTCGCCGGGCGAGGGCGCCGGGGGCGACGCCGTAAGACCATCCGGCTTTGATGTCGATCTGCCAGCCGAGTTCGCCGATGGCCTGGCGCAGGTCGACGTCGGGTGGGGCCCGGTACCACAGGTGGCGTCCGCCGGAGGGCGTGGTGGCGGTGACGGGCTGGTGGTCGGGGCCAGTGGGCCAGGGGCGGGGTCCGCCGCGCAGGTGGGCCAGGAGCAGCAGGACGTCGCGGCCGTCTCGGGTGGCGGTGAGCTGTTCAGGCGGGATTCCTTCGGCGGTCAGGTCGATGCCGGGCAGCAGCTCGGTGGCGGGGTCGTCGGGGAGCTGGTCGGTGTGGGTGTCGAGGTCGATGAGGACCAGACGAGAGGGGCCAGCGGCGATGCCGGGGACGGCGTGGGGGTGCTGGTGCCACCAGCGGGTGAGGCGGTCGGAGTCGGCGGTGGCGGCCCGCACTCCGTGGCAGGTCCGTCCGGCGGGGATGCAGGGGCATGAGTCGATGGGGTGCGGGTCGCGGCAGGCCGGGCAGTTGGCCAGGGGCCGTCGGGTCGTCGGGGACAGCGGGAAGAGGTGCCAGCCGAGCGCCGCCAGGTGGAGAGCGAGGGTGAGCGGGCGTGCGGGGTCGATGTCGGGCATGCGTCACCTCCGGGAGAGGGGGATGTCTAAGAAGGCGCGCCGGGTGAGAGGGAAGAGGCATCCCTCTCCCCGGCGTCGGCCTGGTCGGTGATGGGAAGAAGTCGCCAAAGCATGTCCCTGTGGTCCCATTCGGCTTATGACCTGCGGAAACGGTGGGACAAGGGCTCGTCCTCGGTGGGACATGAGGGACAAGCCAGCTGATGATCATGGGACAACGGGGACAAGGTTGGGACGTGGGTTTGTCCCACCGTCCGCGCAGCTCAGGGCCGGTGTGGGACGGGAGGGACATAGGTTTCCCTCTTTGGAAAGTGAGAGAGGGAAGAGCCAGGAGTTAAGAGGTGAGCTTGTCGACGCTGATGAGGCGTTTGGAGCCGGATTTGCGGCGTCGGATGTCGACGCCGACCTTGCGTAGGGACGGGGCGATCTCGGTGAGCTTCTGGCCAGCGGTGCGCACGTCCTTGGGCAGTTCCGCGGCGGCCATGCCGGACTGGATGCAGATCTTCTGGAGGTCGGCCAGCAGATCGGCCGTGCTGCCCTCCCATGGGCCGGGCGGCGGTCCGCCGGGGTGGGGACGGTGGGCGAGCCGGTAGAGGGACTGGGCGAAGACGTCGCCTTCGATGAGGGAGGCGCCCATTGCCACGATCCGCTCCCGATAGGTGGTCAGGGTCCTCCAGCCGGTGTGGGCGTCCAGGGCGGCCAGGACGCGGGCGAAGTCGGCCATGCGCGGCAGGTTGTCGACCTGGACGTCCGGCAGGTGCGCCAGCGTCCCGCAGACCAAGTCCAGGATCGCGCCGAGTGCCTCGGGCAGAGCGGCCTCGCGGGCGGCGCGGATCTCGGACTCGGGCAGCCGGGTGTCGAGGACTTCGGGTTCGACCAGGAGCATCCGGTCGACGAGGTCGCCGGCCAGGGCGTGCTTGATGCCGATGGTGGTGATGGCCATGACCCGCTGGAAGGAGAACACCACGATGTCCTCGTCTGAATGCAGGGCGCGCTGCAGGACGGAGTCGCCGGTGACGCCCTTGCACAGGCTGTTGGAGAACCAGTCGGGGATCTCGGTGAGGTTGTCGAAGGAGAACGCCCAGGAGGCCCGCGCGAAGATCGCCCACTCCCGCGAGCCTGCGGGGGTCTCACGGTCGGCGGCTGGCTGCGGGTCGCACAGCGCCAGCAGGGTTCGCACGAGCGTGGATTTGGCGGTGCCCTGCTCGCCCTGGACGAAGAGGATCGGGTGGGGGATGTCGAGGAAGAACGCCGCCACCACCCAGCCGATCGCCAACCGGTAGTCGTCTTCGGTCAGGTTGATCAGCGCCCGCAACGCTTCCAGTGAGCCGCCGCGCACGGGCTCGACGAGCGGGTGCAGCAGGGTGGAGCGCCGGAAGACGACCGGGGACTTCGCCTCGATCCGCCAGCCGTCGGCCGTGATGACGATGGCCTGGCCGGTCTCGGTGCCCATGTCGACCACGACGGCATCCCCCAGTTCGGGGTCGTGAAGGCGGCCCATGCGCAAGAACACCGGCTCGGGGTCCTTCTCCCCGGCCTCTCCTTCCAGGACGTTGACGCAGTCCGACAGGGCCGCGCTGGAGGCCACCTGCCCGCTACGCCGCCACAGCGAGGTGGCCAGCTTGGCCCGCAACCCTCCCTCGCCTTTGGAGGCCAGCGGTACCGCGATGTTCGGGCCGTCCTTGGGCACCCCGTAGGTGCGGCCGTCGTCGGCCCGGATGAACCGGTAGTTCTCTTCAGCCATGGTCACCAACACCTGCGCTGCATCGGGACCCTTGCCGCCGCGGCCGCCCTGAGGCAGGGCGTCGTCGGGCGGCAGCGGGGGCAGGTGGTCGCCGGAGCGCTGACGAAAGATCTCTCCATCATTGTGATCACTGGCCTCCACACGAGAGCCTTCCTGTGAGAACTACGGGCATTGCGAGACGACGGCTTCCCGGGCATGGGGAGCCGTCGCTGTTTTCGGGGACAGGTGGGCCGCGCCGTGACGGCTTGTGGGCGTCGGGGGCGGGGGTTGGGGGAGGGACTTACAGGTCAGAGGCGGTGTCACGGCCGTGACAGGCAGGCGTGACACGTGCGTGACAGGGGCGCGTGACACCCGCGTGACAAGATCATTAAGTGGGGTGGATTCGCTCTACGCGCGCAGCCGTGTGCGCGAGAGGCGGGCTCGCGTGATCAAGCCGGGCACCGGACGGCCCCGCCCCAGAAGTCGGGGCGGGGCCGTCAGATGCTCTGGTTCAGGCGTTCGGGTACCTGGCCGCGAGGAGGTTCCTCAGGGAGGCGGCGTGCGCCGCGAACGAGGTGGCTTCCTGCTGGGCCCGTTCGGCGCTCCACCGGTCGTTGCCGCCGTTGTCGGCGAGTTGCTGGTAGTGCGCGGCGCGGCGCTCGGCGAAGTCGATGCCGTTCTGGATTTCTTCTCGGCTGGCCATGCTGCTGGTCCTTTCGTTGGTGAGGGATCGTTGCGTACGAAAGGCCCGGACCGCTGGGTGCGATCCGGGCCGTGGGTTTCAGTCAGGCGGGGGTGAGGACTTCGTCGAGGGGTTCGAGGTCGACGATGGTGTAGAGGGC
>JAFACJ010000342.1 GCA_023425615.1 Actinomycetes bacterium | reverse complement strand
AGGTGAACGCGGCGAGCGCGGCGTGGATCGCCTCCACGGGCCCGGCCGCGGCGGCGCGGGCGTCGGCGAAGAGCCGTGCGGTGTGCTCGGCCTCGCCCGCGGCGAAGGCCAGGAGCAGGCCGCGTTTGGAGCCGAAGCGCTGTGTCAGGGCGGGGGCGGTCAGCCCCGCGCGCTTGGCCACCGCGGCGAGGGTCAGGCCCGCGGGCCCGGCGGAGGAGACGACGTCGGTGACGGCGCGGAAGATCGCCGCATCGGACACGGATCTGGGACGTCCCGTCATGGGTCAAGCATATCCGAATTGCTTTATGTACGTTCATTAAGTAACTTCGGGCACATGACCAGCACCCCCGAGCGCCTCGCCGCACCCGGCCGCGCCGTCCTGACCCTGCTCTGCCTCGCCCAGGCCCTGCTCATCATCGACGTGGTCGTCGTCAACGTGGCACTGCCGTCGATCCGCGCCGACCTCGCCATCCCGGACGGCAGGCTCCAGCTCGTCTCCGTCGGATACACGCTGACCTTCGGCAGCCTGCTCATCGTCTTCGGCAGGGCGGGTGACCTCTTCGGCCGGCGCCGGCTCTTCCGCACCGGCCTGTCCGTCTTCACCGTCACCTCGCTGGCCACCGGACTCGCCCAGACCGAGTGGCAGCTCATCGCGGCGCGGGCCGGGCAGGGCGTCGGCGCTGCGATGATCGCGCCGACCGCGCTGGCGCTGCTGACGACGGCGTTCGAGGAGGGGCCGCGGCGCACCCGCGCGCTCGGCTACTGGGCGGCGGTCGGCTCGGCCGGGGCGATCGGCGGGCAGGTGCTCGGCGGCGTCGTGACCAGTGCCCTCGGCTGGCGCTGGATCTTCCTCATCAACGTGCCGCTGGGCGCCGCCGCCTTCCTCGCCGCCCGCAGGCACCTGGCCGAGAGCACCGCCCCCGGACGCGGCGCGTCCGTCAACGTGCGGGGCGCCGTCCTGCTCGCGGCGTGCCTCGCCTGCGCCGTCCTCGCCCTGACCCTCCTGACCGAGGGCGGGCACCCGCTCCCGGGAGGGTTCCTCGCCGCCACCGCCCTCGCCGCGCTGGCCGGCTTCCTCGCGTCCGAACGGCGGCACGCCACACCGGTCATCGACCGGCACGTGCTGCGCACCGGCCACGTCGCACGCGCGAACCTCCTGCTCGCCGTCAACGCCGGGACGCTCGCCGCCACCCTCTTCTTCACCACCCTCTACCTCCAGGTGGTGCTCGGCCACTCGGCGCTGGAGGTCGGTCTGGCCTTCGCGCCGATCACCCTGCTGGTCCTTCTCCTCTCACCGCGCGCCGCCGCCCTCGTCACCCGCTTCGGCCCCCGCCTTCCCCTGGCCGCCGGGCTCCTCTGCCTCGCCGCCGGCATGCTCCTCCTGTCCCGCCTCCCCGAAGACGGCGACTACCTGCACGACGTCCTCCCGCCCTTCGTCCTGCTGGCCGTGGGCAGCGCGCTGTCCTACTCCCCCACCTTCGTCATCGGCACCTCCGCCGTCCCGCCCGCCGACCAGGGCACCGCCTCCGGCCTCCTCAACTCCGCCCAGGAACTGGGCACCTCCACGGGCGTGGCACTCCTGGCGGCACTGGCCGCCGCCACCTCCGCCCCCACCGCCCTCGCCACCGGCTACCGCACCGCCCTCATCACCGCCGCGACCTGCCTCATCCTGTGCCTCCCTCTCCTCCACCGCCTCCCCGGCCGCCCGAAGCCGACCCCCGAGAACGACCGAGCCGAGCAGAAGAACCGGAGCCGCCGCCCGCGGCGGTGACTCCGGTTCTCGCCGGGGTCAGCGGCGGGAGAGGGCGAGGGTGAGGCCCAGGAGGAGGACGGTGACGGGGCCCGGGAAACCGGCCATGTACTGGAGGGGCGAGATGCCGGTGAGGAGGGTGAGGCCGCCGAAGAAGGCGGTGAGCAGGCCGAGCCAGAAGGGGACGGCGCGGTGGCGGAGGGCGGCCACGGCGACGGTGACGCCGGTGAGGCCCGAACCGACCCACAGCCAGGGGATCGTGCCGACCCAGTGGGCGCCGACGGTGAGGAACTCATCGGAGAGCGTGCCCTCGTCGCCGAAGCCGAAGAGGAGCTCGGTGTCCAGGCCAGTGCCGATGAGCGTCGCCACCGACGTCAGCAGGAGGCCGGAGGCGGCGACGGCGGGAAGCAGGCTGCCGGCGGGCAGGGAGCGGCGCAGCCGACGGAACAGGCCGGCGGCGAACACCGGGAGGAGCACCGTCGCGGCCATCATCATGGTGTGCATGACGACCAGTGCGGTGGTGTGCTCGCCCAGCCCCGCGGCGACCTTGGCGGCATCGTGGACGGTCTTGGGGTCGTAGGCCGCGCTGATCGCCATGCTCGCCTGGATTCCGGCGACCCCGGCCGCGCCCGCCGCCGCGCCCGCCCACGCCCACAGCCTCCCTTCGGCCGGGGGCGTCTGCACGCCGTGCGGTGTCGTCATCATGTCCATCGGTCTCGCCCCGTTCTTCCTGTGTCGGCCGCCGTCCGGCGGTGCCGTCGACGATGCCGGTGGCGGTGTCCCGCGGGCCAGGGGCCGCACTCGTGTGCCGCGGCGGCGCCCGGCGCGGGACAGTGTCCTCACCGTGTCCCCGCCCGGGCAGGGACTTCTCCGGGACCGCACGGCGGCTGTGCAGGGGATGACGGTCGTGCCGGAGGAGGGCGGGGCGGGGCGGTCGAGTCCTTCTTCTAAGCTGGGCGCATGATCGGCGACCGTCAGCGGCCCGTGCGCGCTCCCCTCGCGGGGCGTGCGCTGGTGCTGCTGGTCGCGGCGGTGCTGATCGGCCTGGTCGGCATGCACGGCCTGGCGTCCGCCGCCTTCACGGCCGGACCGGGGATGAGCTCCCAAGGCGCGCCGGAGACCGCCCGCTCGGCTCCGGCCACGGCACATCCCGGGACGCATCGTATGGACGTCGTCCCGGACCCCGTGGCCGGGGAGGAGATGTCGGCGGACCGGCTCTGCCATCACCACTCCACCGGGGGGCATGCCGGTCACGCGACGGCGGACTGCGCGGCCACCGGTGCCGGCACCGCCTACCTCCCCCCTGCCCCGGCCCCCTGCGGCTGCGCTCCGGTCGCCTTCCCCCTGCCGTCACGGTCGTCGGCCTCGGTG